>CAYQXT010000354.1:1993-4116 GCA_964421365.1 uncultured Bacteroidaceae bacterium | reverse complement strand
AAACACTTAAATACAATTTTTTACTAATTCCGAGTTTTATCGGACAACAATGATTCAAAAATTTTACGGATCTCAAGACAAAACCATCTATTACTTTTGATTTGAGCCTATCCGATTGTCTAAAAATACCTTGTAATTACATATTTTAAAATATTGTTTTATTTTTCCTTTATTAGCCATTCGCGAGCTTTTGCTTCTTGCTCGAAATATTTTGAAACTAATTGGCCGGTTGCTTTTTCTTCCATTAACTCTTGTACTCCTAATTCTGCTACTATATCAGACGGAACAATCAGTGCTACTTTTTCTATCATCTTTCCAATTTTTTCTGTGATGTTTATGGCAAGCCAATTTTGTAATTCAGGAGAAATAGGAAAGTAAAATTCTTTGGTTAGGCTTAGTATTTTATTGGGTTTATATTTTAAGAAGATTTCTTTTAATTTTATTCGGCTTTCTTTCCACTCTTTATCGGTCATTTTCTGGGTTGCCGGTAGCCATTTTTCTACATAGAGATTATTTTTTTCTTCAATAGAAATAATTAGAAATTCATTTTCAAATACTTTCATCATTTAGTAAGATTAGTTTATTGATTATGTGTCTATTTTGTTTGTTCTGAAGAATTATAATTTGTTATTCTGATTTGTGAAAATTAGTGTAAAATATTATTTTTTTGTTTTTGCCGAAATTTAACGGACTATCGAAATAAAAAAACAATTTACTGAAAAAAGAATATAAAACAAAATAAAATGTATTTTTTATATGAATAATTTTATTTTCAATTTGTGAAATCTGTCCATTTTCCTTGTTTAGTGGGAGTTTTAAGTGCTATTTTAAGTTCTTTGAGAAAAATAGTACGTGAAATTTCTGTGGCACCTAAGCTTTGTAGGTGTGCGCTATAAACCTGCGTATCTATAAACCGAAAATTCCATTTTTTTGAGCATTCTACCAAATAATGAAGGGCTACTTTTGAGGCATCTGGTACTTTGCTAAACATCGACTCGCCGAAAAATACCGCACCGAGAGAAAGTCCGTATAAGCCACCTACTAATTTATTTTGTTGGAATATTTCAAAAGAATGCACTAAACCTAAATGGTGTAGATATTCATAAGCATCTATTAATTTCGGAAATATCCATGTATCTGTTTGAGCTTTTCGGTTGATATGGGAGCAGGTTTCTATTACTTGCCGGAAACAGGTATCTATCCGAAGTTCGAAATTTTTATTCCGGATAGATTGACTAAGACTTTTGCTTATTTTGAAATTTTCGGGATAAATTACCATTCTTTCTCTTGGGCAAGCCCAATATATGGGCTCATCCGGCGACGCTGGCCACGGAAAAATACCCAGTGAATAGGCTAGCAAGAGGCGGTAAGGATTATAATCTCCACCAATAGCTATTAAATCATCTGAAATAGCCTCATAGGCCGGAAAAATTATTTTTTCATTAAGAATGATTTTTTCAAATGGATTATAATAAGGAAAATTAAACATTGTGATAAATTTCAGCAAAGATGCAAGATTTTATTATATTTATCGTCAAAGAATAATAATATGTACACAAATCTTTAAACTTGGACAATGTTTGCATTGATGCTTTGAGTGTAGCTCGACAATAAGCTTTATATTTGTTTATTGATAATTTGAGCATTATTTAAATAAATAATACTTTGCTAAACTTTGGCCAAGTTTTTATTTTCAATCTATTGATAAAATATATCAAGGGATTAGTTTTAAAAATACTCTATGGACGAAAATCAATTAATTGGTGAAATAAAAAAAGGAAAAGAGCAAGCATTTTTCCAGTTGGTGGAAGAGTATAAAAATATGGTTTTTTATACCTGCAATGGTTTTGTGCTGAATAGCGAAGAAGCAGAGGATTTGTCGCAGGAAGTATTTATTGAACTTTTTCAGTCTATTGATAAATTCAATTTTCAATCTAAGCTTTCTACCTGGATATATAGGATAGCGATTAATAAATCGCTGGATTTATTGAAATATAAGAATCGGAAGAAACGGTTCTCGGGTATAAAACAAGTTTTTGGTGTGGACAGTGAAGCGGATAATATTTCGGTTACGGATAATTTTGATGCATCGGCTGAAGGCATTGCAGGTAATCTCGCACTGG
>CAYQXT010000354.1:0-1983 GCA_964421365.1 uncultured Bacteroidaceae bacterium | reverse complement strand
GGCTGAAATTGAGAACCAGGAACGGGCAGAAATACTAAAGGAGGCAATCAATAAATTACCCAAAAATCAGCAAATTGCTTTTACTTTAAATAAATATGAGGATTTGAGTTATGCCGAAATTGCTGAGATAATGGAAACTACCATTTCTGCGGTGGAGTCTTTACTGCATCGGGCAAAGAAAAAATTACAGAAATTATTATCTGATTATTATACCGAATCGGTATCATTTTAGTGATGCTTATTTTTGTAATATTTTGATTGAAATTGAAATTACAAAATCCTTTTCGTCATTTTGATAGCGCTTGGATAGTATTAAAAACACAAAAAAAAAAAAATTTGTACAAGTTTTTTTTCAGACTGTCGTCTGAGTTAATGTAGGAGGTATAGAAAATGGAAAAACAGCATTTCAATATAGCACAGGAAGTACAAAAAACCATGGATTGCTTTTCGGATGTTCAAAAGCCCGAATTAAATCCTTATTTTACTTCTAAACTGAAAGCAAGAATGCTGGCTGAACAGCCGCTAGGGAGGCCTAAAATGTCGCTTGCACTTAAATTAGCTTTGGTTTTTTTTATTTTGCTGTTAAATTCAGTGACAATTTTTAATTATCTCAATAATAGTGTTAAAACGAATTCGGAAGAAAATATCTATTCGGCCATTCAGAGTGAATATAGTGTTGATGCTACCGATTTGTATGCTGATAATTTGGAAAATTTTAATAAATAATGTTGATGAGAATTAAAAATATACAGGGACAGACGTGGATTATTGTCATTTTGGTACTTTTGAACCTTGGAACACTGGGATTTATTTACATGCACAGGCCTGGTTTTGCATTATCGTCACCAAATTTTAATCCGAAGGAGCGAATGCACCGATTTATGGATAAGAGGCTTGGTTTTGATTCCAAGCAAAGTGATGAATTTCGTGAAATTCAGGATAAACATTTTAAGGAAATGAAAGGTATTCGAAAGGATATTATGGATAGAAAACACGAACTTTATGACCGTATTTTGAATAATGAACTCAACGATGAAGATCTGCAAAAGCTAAGCAATGAATTGGCTAAACTTTATGTGCAGCAAGAGATGATTAATTATAGGCATATTAAACAAGTAAGAGCTATCTGTACGCCTGAGCAAGCCGAAAAAATGAAGACGATATATGGGCATATCCTTTATCACCAAAGATATCCTTATTCTATGAAACAATGTAGAGATAGCTATATGAGACGGAAAAAAAGTTTTTATAATAATAACCATTAAAATTGATGAAAAATGAAAAATGTAAGTAAAGTAACAACAGTGGTTCTTTTGACCATGATTATGGGATTATTTTCTTTTAGTGTGAATGCACAGAATAACATGAAAAAAGGAGGTATGGGCAATTGTCAGGGTAAGATGATGGGCTTTTTAAATCTTAGCGCCGCGCAGCAGACCCAGATGGAGCAGTTAAAAACAAAGCATATGCAGGAGACACAAACTTTGAGAAATCAGATGGGAGAGAAAAAAGCCCATTTGCAAACACTGCGTACAGCTAAAAGTGTGGATATGAAAGCAGTGAATACTACTCTGAAAGAAATCTCTGCTTTACAATTGAAAATGGCACAAAGCAGAGAAGCACATTTTCAAGAGGTTCGTAAAATTTTGAACGATGAACAACGCGTAAAATTTGATGCAAAGATTAGTAATAAAAATTTCCACAGCGGACAAGGAAAGAATTGTGGAGGCGGAAAAGGTAAAATGAAATGTGGAGGTTCTAAATAAGTTAGTTATTAACTAGTTAGGTTTAATTTTAAAGGTTGATATTTCTATCAGCCTTTTTTTTTTTATTTTATTAATAAAAAAGTAGAAAAAAATTTTGCTGAAAACTAATCTTATTATACATTTGCAACGCAAAAATCGGAAAGCGTTTTCGATTTGGGCCCATAGCTCAGCTGGTTAGAGCACCTGACTCATAATCAGGGGGTCCTAGGTTCGAGCC
>CAYQXT010000353.1:0-4122 GCA_964421365.1 uncultured Bacteroidaceae bacterium | reverse complement strand
CATTTATGAGTACTGATGAAGCCGATGTAGCCCGACTGTATTACAAAAATAACAGAGAAAGAATACCTAAAGATATTGATGCTCCCAAAACAGAAGTTCATTGGTTCTTACTTACTGTCAAAGAACTAAAAAGAGCAAATGCCTATAAATTAGAACGTATGCCGGCGCGAACAGCCTCTGGTACTATCGAAGACTTTATTGATGCCCTTTACGAGGGGATGACTTTTGAACATCTTGTGGTTGGTGCTTTCTGGAATTACGATCAGGCTGAATATGCTAAAACCATTTATCGAGAAAATGAGTAAGAAATAGCTAAATAGGAAATACCTTGCTGATTTTAAGTTAATGTTACCTTGAATGAATTTCATAACAGTTTTATTTAGTAATATTTATTAAACCTTGCCAAAGTTTGAATTTGTAAATTGATAATTATAGGATAATCCGAGAGAGATTCATCTAACCTGTGTTTTGTCAAAGATGTTATTTTTATACTTTTTAAAAGGCTTCTCACTGATTCTGGTGCAAATGCAGGGTTTAATGGAGAAGTGTTCGAATCAACAATTCATTTTTAAATAGTAGAGGTTTAATTATTTTTAAGCTACTCAATAATAAAATATAATTGAGTAGCAAATTTTTAAAGACTATTCTGGCTCTTCCGAAGCAAGTCAAAATTAATCAATTATTTACAATTTCCTCTTGACAATTTTTTTGAATCCTTTTGTCATCTTTACTTTTGTCTTTCCATCTTTGCCCCTATAAATTAAAAAGGCTTCTAAATCGGGATGCGAATGAACAAAATTTAAGCTTTTTTCTAATCCCATTACCATGCAAGCGGTGGCGTAGGCATCTGCAAGAATACAAGAAGGTGCTATAATGGAGGCACTCAGGATTCTGTTTCGTGCAGGATAGCCGGTAAGTGGATTGATGGTATGTGCATATTTAACGCCATCCATAATATAATATTTTCGGTAGTTGCCTGAGGTAGCTAGGGATTTGTCTGATAAATTTATTATTGTTTGTAATTTTCTATTATCAGGGTCAGGGTCATCAATGGGTTTATCTAAGCCAACTTTCCAGCTTTCCTGTGTCGAATTTATCCCCTTTGTTCTTAGTTCTCCTCCAATTTCGACTAAATAGTTAGCACACTTATGAGCCTTTAAAAAAGCAGAGATAATATCGACAGAATACCCTTGAGCAATCGCATTTACATCAATTTCAAGTGCTGGAACTTCCTTTACGATACGATTATTTACCAAATTAAATTTTTGATAACCAACATACTGCATTATGGAGTCTATCCTACTACTATCCATTACTAAATGCGGGTTTTTCCAGAAGCCATAGGCATCTACTAAAGGGGCAACCGTCATGTCAAAGGCTCCATTTGTTTCGGCAGAGACTTTTTGCCCCACAGAGATGCATTCTTTGAACCAGTCGTCAAGAATTACGGTACTGTCGTTTCTGTTTACACGCGAAATAACGGAACTACTGTCATACACAGAAAGTGATTTATCAAATGCCTTTAAAATGGAATCTATTTCAACTCCAAAATCTTCATCGCTTAAGGATTCGTAAATAATATTATAAGTAGATCCTTGTGCATAGCCTTCTACCTGATAGTAATGGTTTTTCTGGCAGGATACAACCAGAAAAATGAGAATAAAAAAAGGAATTATTTTTTTCATTTGTTTAAAGTTTTAAGAAGTTTAAAATATGAACCTTGATTAATTTGTGAGATAAAATGTTTTAAATTGAATATTACAAGAAAATTATTTTATCATTTTACGAAAGTATAAAAAAAACGGGAAGAAACTGAATAAGCGTTCAAAGTTAAATAAAAAAGCTGCTATACAAATATATAGCAGCTTTAAAAATGTATATCAATTAATTAGGAGCCAAAATCATCAAACATCACATTTTCATCAGGAACTCCTAAATCATAAAGCATTTTTTTAATTGCTGCAATCATCATGGGCGGTCCACAGAGATAATATTCAATATCTTCGGGTGCATCGTGCTTAGATAAATATTCATCGTAAATCACCTGATGAATGAAGCCGGTTTTACCCGTCCAGTTATCCTCTTTTTGGGGTTCGGATAAAGCAATAGTGAAATTGAAATTTTCAAATTTCTCCTCAATCTGTTCAAAATCCTCCTCGTAGAAAATTTCTTGTTTGGATCGGGCACCATACCAAAAGCTAGCTTTTCGTACTGTTTTTTTTGTTTTAAATTGATCGAAGATATGTGAGCGCATGGGAGCCATACCGGCACCACCACCAATAAACATCATCTCACTGTCGGATTCGTTGATGAAGAACTCGCCATAAGGACCGGAAATCGTTACTTTATCGCCTGGTTTTCTAGAGAAAACAAAAGAGGAACAAATACCGGGATTCACATTCATAAAGCCGCCTTTAGCTCTGTCCCATGGAGGCGTGGCAATACGAATATTCAGCATAATGATATTATTCTCTGCCGGATGGTTGGCCATAGAATAAGCCCGGAAAGTTGGTTCAGGATTATTCATTTTTAAATTCCACATTTTAAAATTATCCCAAGCTTCTTTATAGCCTTCAACATCAATATCTTTGCTGAAATCTACATTTAAAGCAGGGACATCAATTTGGATGTAGCCGCCGGATTTAAAGTCTAAGGTTTCTCCTTCTGGTAATTTTACTACAAATTCTTTGATAAATGTAGCTACATTGTGGTTGGAAACAACCGTGCATTCCCATTTTTTAATCCCGAGAATTTCTTTGGGAATACCAATATTCAAATCGCCGCGTACTTTTACCTGACAGCCCAATCGCCAGTTAGTTTGTTGTTCTTTTCGGGTAAAAAAGCCTTTTTCTGTGGGCAAAATTGAACCACCTCCATCAAAAACCTGTACCTTACACATTCCGCAGCTTCCTCCTCCTCCACAGGCAGAGGGAAGAAAAATTTTATTTTCGCCGAGTGTAGTTAAAACAGTGCTTCCTGGCAAAACAGTTAATTCTTTTTCCTCATTAATGGTGAGTTTTACCTCACCTTGCGGGGTTAATTTTGCTTTTGCAATTAAAAGCATAATAACTAGTATCAGTATTATGGCAAGGAAAATAACAATGCCCGAAACGATAATTATTGTTGGATTTGTATCTAAAATAAACATATTTTCCTCCTTATTAAAGTTTTATCCCCATAAAAGTCATAAATGCAATACCCATTAATCCGGTGGTTATAAATGCAATACCTACACCGCGTAAGGGTTTTGGAACATTAGAATATCTGATTTTCTCGCGAATAGCTGCTAGACTTATGATGGCCAGAAACCAGCCTATTCCAGAGCCTAAACCAAAGGAAGTAGCTTCCCACACATTAGAATAATCACGCTCCTGCATGAATAATGAACCTCCCAGAATAGCACAGTTTACGGCTATAAGTGGCAAGAAAATACCCAGAGAGTTGTATAAGGCAGGAGCAAATTTTTCTACTATCATTTCTACTAATTGAACCATTGATGCAATTACGGCAATGAAAATAATAAAACTCAAAAAGCTTAAATCTACATCGGCGAACTTAGGGCTTAACCAGGCTAATGAACCCTTTGCCAAGAGATGATACTGTATTAAGTAATCAACGGGAACTGTTATTGCCAACACAAAAACTACCGCAATACCTAGACCGGTAGAAGTTTCAACTGTTTTAGAAACGGCCAGATAAGAGCACATTCCTAAAAAGTAGGCAAATATCATATTGTCGAGGAATATCGACTTCACGAATATATTAAGAATTTCATGCATTTTCGTTAATTTTTAAGGTCTTAAGACTAATTTTCTTCAATTAATTCTTTCATTTTAGAGCGTTGTGCCCAAATAATTACTCCAACAGTGATAAGTGCCATTGGCGGTAAGATCATCAAGCCGTTATTTGCATAACCTGCCTGATAAAAACTTTCTGGAATTACTTTAAATCCCCAAATACTGCCGGAACCTAATAATTCTCTGAAAAATGCTACAATTACAAGAATAATACCGTATCCGGCGGCATTTCCAATCCCATCTAAAAATGCGGGCCAGGGTTTATTGCCCGTCATGAATATTTTGGATATGATGAATTAGCTGGAGCAGAAGGTTCTTCCTATAT
>CAYQXT010000352.1:0-4139 GCA_964421365.1 uncultured Bacteroidaceae bacterium | reverse complement strand
AGGCGGCGGCCGAACATCGGCACGAGTAACCGTTACTCAGGTTGTTGGCGGTAGTCTGGCACAGCATATTTTATGGAAAGAAAATATTGAAATACTCGCTTACACCTCTTCTGTTGGCGATTTACAGATAAAAAAGTCTTATAATCAATTAGATTTAACAAGTATAGAGAATAATATCGTCCGTTGCCCTGATGCTGGTTTAGCACAAGAAATGATAGACCGAATTAGCGAAGTTAAAAAAGACGGAGATACTATTGGGGGCGTGATAACTTGTGTTATCAAGAATGTTCCGGTAGGCTTGGGCGAACCGGTATTTCAAAAACTCCATGCCCAACTTGGCGCAGCCATGCTGGGCATAAATGCAGTAAAAGGCTTTGAAATTGGCTCCGGATTTGCTGGTGCACAGATGAAAGGCTCTGAGCACAATGATAGTTTTGATACAGAGGAAAATAAAATCATCACAAAAACAAATTATAGTGGTGGCGTTCAGGGGGGGATTTCCAATGGGCAGGATATTTATTTCCGGGTGGCTTTTAAACCCGTAGCTACCATCCTCATGGAGCAAGAGACAGTGAATATGAAAGGTGAAAAAACCGTTATTAACCCAAAAGGACGACACGATCCATGTGTTGTCCCACGTGCTGTGCCAATTGTAGAAGCAATGGCGGCTCTTGTTCTAGCAGATTATTATTTGATTAACAGCATAAAAAGATGGTGATACAGAACCGGTATCGTGTTTGTTATGCATAATTTTGTAATATTTTGAAAGAAAATGAAATAACAAAATCCTTTTCGCTATTTTGATAGCAGATGTGAATGTATGTTTATTTTTTCTTATACAAACGGTATCTTTTAAGCTTTAAATCTATAGGTATATAACTCATGTCAGTCATTTTATCATTTTTAAGGTCAAGAAAATAAGGTGTCTCTATTTTATCTCTATTTTCCATGCTAATATACCCATAGCGAACCAGGTAGCCCATCAGCGAATAGTCTTTTCGTAATTTTAGCTTTACCTTTAGTATGCTTTGGGGAGGCAACTGCTTGCAGATGCTATAAACATCTGAGATTTTGTCTTTTTCCCGACCGATTTTACCAAACTGCAAAACACTAATTAGAATACTGATTGATAGAAGCGTATAGGTTATTATATTCAGAATTTTAGTAAACTTTAGATTGCTTGATTTTTTTGTAAAATACTCATAACTAAGCGGAACAACAATGAGGCTGGCCAGAATACTAAGGTAGGGTAGGATGGGGACAATATAAAAGCCCCTTTGTTTTAAACTTAGTAAAAAAGGAAGTACACCACTTAAAACTAGTAAAGTAAAGATGAAAATAGATTTTGAATATTCGCTGATGAAAATTAAGGATTGTTTTTTAAGCTTTTGAAAAATAAGTATAAGAAAAACAATTATAAAAGGAGGCAAAAGCTGGTTAAAAAACTCGTTAAGGATAAAAAATCGGCCATGATAGCCTGATCTCAATTTAAGGCTTACAATGATTTGTTCTTTTATATACTCGTTGAAATAATGCAAACTTTCGGGGGCAATAATGTATGTATTTAGGCTGGCTAAAACGAGGGTGAGCAGGATGATAAAAGTAGATAAAAGAAATTTTTTGAATGAAAAATCAAAATTAAATAACAAAAATAGAAGGGGAAGGATAAGAGGGAAAAAAGCCACAAAACCTTTACTCATAAAACCCAAAAATAAAAATAAGCCAGCGAGAAAAGAATTTAGTATCAGCGCTCGTTTTCGGCTTTTAAAAAGAAATAAAACTGCCGAAAGCGTAAATATTTGTAGGGTGTTTTCGAGTATGTTATTGGCAACTGCCCATGTAGTTAAAGGAATAATTACCCAAAATAAAAGAGGTAACCAGCCTGTTTTCTTATATTTTACACCCACAATATTTTGCCATAATTTTACCATAATAAAACCGGTAACCAGATAACTAAAAAACGAGTAAAAACGCTCAATATAGATACTGTTGCCAAAAATTTTGAATAGTCCGGCTTGTAACCAGATTTGTAAGGGGGGGTGCCCATAAAAATGAGTAATAAAAGTCCGGCTGAAATTCAAATCCCAAAGACTACCGTAGCCAATAGCCAAATTATGTGCTATGGCGGAATAGAGTAATCCGTCCATAAACATCCCATCGGTGAATAATTGTGGGGCAGAAATACCTAGGAACAGACTGAATGAAAGGATATAAAACGCTAAGTTTAAAGTTTTGCTTATTGATTGATTTTTCATTTCTCTTGAGCTTAATTTATTTAGAGGCAAAACTAAAAAAAATTAGCGTTTCAACTACAAGATCAGATGTTTTGAAGTGTTTTTTATTCTACATTTTATATTATTTAATTATCCTTTTTTCTTTGGGAATTTCTTTAATTTTGCTCCCCTTAAAACCTCTCATGGCCAGTGGTATCCATCCGAAAATAGGAATATAATAAGCTATAGTAATAGGATTACGTATAATATACCATAGCATGTGAAAAAAACTGGTTTTAATATGAATATCTCTTTCTCCTGCCTGATAGCGGCGTTCAAATTCGGTAAAGAAAATTGGCCAATTAAATGGGAGCAACAGGAAGAAGTGTTTTGGGTTTTTGATAATTTTTTTTAGTAATTGGCCGAAGCGGAATGGTTTTTTACCATATTTTTCCCGAGCTTCATTAATTCCTTGCTGCATAGTATCGTGTATCTTGTCGGCCATTTCCCTGAATTCATCTTGTGTGATATCTTCGTAGGGCTTTTCTGTCCAGTTGAAGGGACGTATGGGTTTGCCTAAAACAAAATTTAGCTGCACTGGGAAAGCAATATAAAATGTCCAGGGTTGTATGATTAGAAGTAGAGTAATGGGCCCTATTGCCATAAAAGGGATGCCGGTGAGATTCATAAGCCTGTTAATCCATTTTATACTATATGCATACGGATCAATAAATTCGCCATTAATTGTATAAATAGGATATATTTCTGTTCGATATTTCACACTCATCCGAACAAAAGAAGTTTTCATCTGTTGTAATTGATAGCGCCGGTTAAACCCTTTGCCTATTCCGGGTACGCCTTCGGGATAAATCATGATGTGATTTTTCTGCTGATGCATCATACTTTCAAAATTCTCGTATGTAGCATCTATTGCTCCGCCTCGCTTCCATAAGTTGGGTACTTGAAAAGGATTCATAAATGTAGAATAGGAGAGCATTGGCGAGGTAAGGGTGCGCACGAAATCCTGTTTAAAATCAAAACGCTTTATCATATTGTAAGTAAAAACCATGGCATCCCATGGGAAAGCCATGCCGCTATGATTTCCGGCAAAAATAAGCGGACGTTTAGGGTTGTTCCGCTTGGGGGTGAAATTATCGAAACCAATAAATTTTGGTCGAAACCAGATATCATTTATTGGCGCAAATAGTTGTGCTGTTAATAACGTAATAAATCGATAATCAAAGGGCTCTTCAATTTTTTCAATAATTTTTTTATGTTTTTCTGTACTTGGATTAAAGTCTGTATCTTCGCTCTCTGATTTTTGTTGCTCACTAATTTTTTTTTGTAGTTCTTCATTGGATAATCGTGTCATAAGCTATGTGATTTAATGCTGAAATATAATTCTTTTTTGAATAAATTACAAGTTCTGCTGTATAAAATTTAAAAAAAAATTAGGAAAACAACTTTTTCAGGAGGTTAATAGGTCATAGCTTGGCTCTTGGTCTCGAACAAAAAATGAAGGCTGATTTGTCTTATAAAATCAGCCT
Source organism: uncultured Bacteroidaceae bacterium (assembly GCA_964421365.1). Lineage (GTDB taxonomy): Bacteria > Bacteroidota > Bacteroidia > Bacteroidales > DYOH01 > CAYQXT01. Next base: position 379 of record CAYQXT010000352.1, on the reverse strand, counting down.
TCTATATTCGTTCTTACCCGATCGATTGTTCGGAGCCCTTTGTCATTAAGGAAGGAATAGTATTTGAACAAAAACTACTGCAACTTGGTAAAGTTAATTAGCCGGTCGACATGGGTGGTAGTTTTGCTGTTCTGCACACTAGGTGCGAAGGCTCAGAATCTTAATTATGTAGTTTTTTTTACGGACAAAACAAATTCACCTTATTCTATCAATCAGCCCCAAGAGTTCTTGTCTGTACGGGCTATCGAGAGAAGAGCCAGGCAGCAAATTCCTATAATAGAAGAAGACCTTCCTGTTAACCTAACTTATCTCCAGGGCATTGAAACGATTGGCACGGCGAGTGTAAGGTATGCGACCAAATGGATGAATGGAGCCTTAA
>CAYQXT010000351.1:0-4144 GCA_964421365.1 uncultured Bacteroidaceae bacterium | reverse complement strand
AAGTACGGAGAAACTGGCATCCATTGGTTGATGAACTCATAAACGATATAGAACAAAACTTTAGTGAGCCTGTTGTGGGCGCAGGTCATTCGCTTGGTGCTACACTTACTTTGTTGGCGGCACATAAACGGCCAGAGCTTTTTACCCGTTTGATACTTATGGACCCTCCTATTTTCATGCCCATAAAAAGATGGATTGTCAGTGCTTTGGTTTACACCAATATGCTCCATAAAATACCGCATCCAGGTAATAAAGCCAAATTAAGGCGCGACCATTTCCCTTCGCAGCAAAAAGCTTATGATTATTTCAAAGGCAAAGCTTTATTTAAAAACACAAAGACCGAATGTTTACAAAATTACGTTAGCGCCGGACTAAAGAAATCGGAAAAAGAAGGCTTTGAGCTACTCATCCCGCGCGAATTGGAGTACCGGATATTTACCTCCATGCCCCTGTTTATCCCTACAAAAAATCCAATGCTACCTGTAAATATGATATATAGCAATCAATTTGAAGCCATGACCGCACAGGATTTTCACTGGGTACAAAAGCATTTTAACTATATCCACTATACCGAAATGTCTGGTGGTCACCTTTTCCCCTTCGAGAAACCAGAAGAAACCGCCGAAATTATTAATAAAATCATTCATCCATAATTTAAAAAAAAAAACTATAAATTTTTCTAAAATAAATTGCTATGCTATCTTTTTTTAAACTAGCCTTTCATCGACAAACTATTTTTACAGCTCTTAAAGTTAGCTTTGTCGTTGGAATCATTTTAAATTTGATTAACCAGATGGATATTTTATATGCATGCCAGTTTGAAAAACTCAATGTCTTAAAAGTAATTCTTACCTTTATCGTTCCCTTTTTGGTTTCGGTATATTCAACAACTAAAACTAAAATTGTGTATCATATCGACCATGCTGAAAGTTCTCACTTATTTTCCTGATATAGTACCGGTATTAATCGGGTTTCAGAAATATAGAACGGCATTCGTCATTAGGAATTAGTAATTAGTTGGGCGCACGAGCGGGCTTTCCGCTTGTAGTACCCCTTATGCAGGGCAACAAAAGCATATCAAAAAAGGCGTTCCGCTCGCCGCTACACTCTTTTTTGCCTGCTTTTCTAAGCCCTACATAAGGCGCGCTACCGCTGCAATCCCTTGCGCATCGCACTTTATGGCGAGGAATTCACTTGAAGCGAAGCCCTATCTAAAAAAAAAACCACTAAGAGCTTAAAATTTCATTAATTTGATGTCGCAAAAGTGGCATCAAACGATTGGATTGCTAGAATACATTTTTTGGCAGCACTAATTAACAGTAAATTAGAAACCCTGAAAAAATAATATAATAGAAGCTTGGCACAATGCACCAAGCCTGACCTTACCCACCATACGCGAAAAATCACTACTCTGAAATATATTGACAATAAAAAAAAAGATAAAATATTATTCAAACATCACGCAGAAATGTGTAATTCTTTTGCACATCCTATAAGATTGGAAACCGTTCATCATTTAAAAAACAAAGGTAGTGAATTGTCTTTTGGGAAAATAGCAGATTTGATAGGTGTAGGTAAATCAACTTTGGCAAGACATTTATCAATAATGCTAACAAATGGAATTTTAATACAAAGAAAAGAAGGTGTAAATGTTTTTTATAAAATGTCATCTGATAAAATTACAACAGCTTGCGGATTAATTCGAGAGGTTTTAATCACCGTTTAAAAAGCAATATAGATATAGTGAATAATTTAAAAGGATAAAAACAATGAAAGAATTTATGAAAAAAGTAATGGAAAAAAGTAATGGAAAAAATGATGTCAGGAATGATGTCAGGAATGATGAAACCGGAGGATATGCCACAAATGATGGATAAAATGATGAATAAAATGATCTCAGAAATGAAAGCCGAAGACAAAATGGAATTTGTCAGAAATATGAGGCCTAAATGTATGGGAATGATATTTGCAGAAATTGACAATGAAGCAAAAGCCAAATTAGCAAAAGAAATGCTTGAAAAAATAGTTTCAATTCTTGAAAATAATATAAATCAATCAAATTAAAAGGAATAAATTACGTAGACAGAACATTTCTGGATGGGCGGAATGTGGATATTTCCGTTCATAATGATAATTATAATGTTGTTTGTAATTTTTATGGTTTTTGGTAGAGGTGCTTTCAGACCACCTTGGAATTATAACAATCAAATTATAATTTTGACAAACAGAATGAAACACCAATTGAAATTTTAAAAAAACGATATGCTAGCGGAGAAATTAGCAAAGAAGAATTTGAAAAAACAAAAAGGGATATTTTATGAAATTTTCAGTAATTGGCGATAGTTGTAATATTAGCAACAAAGGGAAAAGTTGTTGTTCAACGACAACTGAAACTAACAATGAAGTGAATTTGAAAGAACATAGGGATAAAGCCTATTTAAATAGTCCTGAAAATAAATTAGGTTGGTACGAAACAGACCCCAGACCGATGCTCAAACTAATTTTAAAAACAGGTTTAAATAAGTCTACCCATATTTCTATTGTTGGAGCAAGAAATACGACTCTTGTTGATGAACTTCTTGATAAAGAATATTCAAATATAATTGCTACCAACATAAGCAAAATAGCATTAAAAAAGTTAGAGAGTAGAGTTGGAAATAATAAAGTCGAATTTATAATTGACGATTTAACAAAACCAACAAAACCAACAAAACCAACAAAAAAATATTATAAAATACTATTTGCTCACAGAATAGAATTAGATAAAAAAAGAGAGTTCCGATAGTTTTTCTTGGAAAAGAGCCATATATAACAAAGTTAAGCTCGAGTAGATATAAAAAGAGTATAACATCTATGGCTTAGGTAATAACTATACTTTTCTGCTTCATGTTGCTTATTCGATTTACTTGTTGGAAAAATAAAACCTTTCTTTATAATTTGTTTAGTCCAGATTTTTCGACTTTTTTTTAATAATCTTCTAAAAAAGATAAATCTTTTCCGATAATTTTTAACTTTACGAAAAATTTAGTGATAATGGCAAAATCTATTTCTGGAATACAACAATTAGGTATTGGAGTAAGTAATGTACACGAAGCATGGGCATGGTATCGCAAAGCCTTTGGTATGGATGTGGCAATTTTTGAAGAAGAGGCAATGGCCGAACTCATGCTACCCTATACGGGAGGGAAACCCCGTGCGCGCCATGCTATTTTGGCTATGAATATGCAAGGTGGCAGTGGTTTTGAAATATGGCAATATAAAGGCCGCACGCCCGAAGCCCCAAAGTTTGAAATACAATTAGGCGATTTAGGCCTCTATGCCGGCAAAATCCGATCTAAAAATCCACAAGCAAAATACGAACAATTAAAGGCCGAGAATTATACTTTAGTAACCGAACTTCACAACAATCCGGACGGCAAAAAGCATTTCTTTTTGCAAGACCCCTACGGAAATTTATTCGAGGTAGTAGAAGATGATTATGAATTTATGAAAGGCAAGCATCTTACCGGCGGGCAATTTGGAGCATTAATTGGTGTTTCGGATATTGATAAAGCCTTGGCCCTTTATTCCGGCATCTTAGGATACAATGAAATAATTTACGACAAAACCGGTACTTTTGATGACTTTAAAGGGATTAGAGGGAGTGAAAATAAATTTCGCAGAGTGTTGCTCGGACATAAAGAACAACGGCACAATGCTTTTAGCGAACTTTTTGGTAACAGCTTTATTGAGTTAGTTCAAGTTACCGACCGTCAGCCCGAGAAAATTTTCAAAGAGCGTTTGTGGGGCGATCTGGGGTTTATTCATCTTTGTTTCGACATCGTAAACATGAAAGACCTGCGACAAGAGTGTGAGCAAAAGGACTTTGCATTTACAATTGATGCCGGCGACCATTTTGATATGGGTGAGGCTGCCGGAACTTTTTCCTATGTCGAAGACCCCGATGGAACGCTCATCGAATTTGTCGAGACTTTTAAAATTCCGCTTATTAAAAAAATAGGCTGGTACCTGAATATAACAGAAAAAAATGCGAATAAACCCTTGCCAAAATGGATGTTAAAAACGCTTCGTTTCTCAAGAAAAAAAGATTAATATGCAGAATATCTGTTTCTTTAATAGTAGCAAATTCTGGGGTGGAGGCGAA
>CAYQXT010000350.1:0-4155 GCA_964421365.1 uncultured Bacteroidaceae bacterium | reverse complement strand
ATTTGATTTTATTAGATATAATGATGCCCGAAATGGATGGATTTGAAGTTTGTAAACGATTAAATTTAAAATCGGAAACTTCGGAAATTCCTATTATTTTTCTTACTGCAATTGACGATAAAGAAAGTATTATTCGAGGTTTTGGATTGGGGGCAGTAGATTATATTGCAAAACCCTTTAATGAAGCAGAATTGGTTGCTCGTGTAAGGCTTCATTTAAAATTAAAACTAAATACTACTATTTTAGAACAAAAAAACGAAAAATTAACGGCAAGTATTAAATATGCCAAAATTATACAGAATGCCATTTTACCATCATCAGATGCGCTAAAATATTTTTTGCCAGAATATTTTATTATCTATAAACCTCGAGATATAGTTAGTGGTGATTTTTATTGGGTAAAGCAATTGAAAAATCGAATATTTATTAGTGTTGCTGATTGTACGGGACACGGCGTTCCCGGTGCTTTTATCAGCTTGCTTGGTATGGCCTATCTTAACGAAATTATTTATTCTTATAATTTAGAAGAGGATATAAAAGCCAATGAGATACTTAATGAATTAAGAACACGAGTTAAGAAAAATCTTCACCAAGATGAACAAGAGAAATCGCTTAAAGACGGAATGGATATGGCTTTATGTATTATAAATTTGGAAACAAAAGTAATGCAATATGCTGGAGCTAACCGTCCTCTTTTTTTAATTCGCCAGAATACACAAACGCAAGAATATGAATTATTGCATTACAAAGCGGATAAATTTCCTATTGCCTTTTATCGGAAAGAAAAATTATTTACGAATACGATAATTAACTTACAAACAAACGACCAGATATATCTTTTTACCGATGGCTTTACCGATCAGTTTGGAGGTGAAAAAAATCGTAAATTTTTAACCAATAATTTTAAAAAATTATTGGTAGATAATGCAAATAAATCACTCGAAGAGCAGAAAAGAATTATTGAACTTACATTTTTAAACTGGAAAGGGCAAAATAGTCAGGTGGATGATATTCTTATTCTTGGATTTGAAATTATGGAAAGTTATGGAGAAATAGAATTTTTTTAGAGAGGGGAGTTATATGAATAATAGGCAAAAGGTACTGATTGTAGATGATAATATAGAAAATCTAAATATTGCAGCACAAACACTTATTCAGCAAGAAATTAATATTATGTTGGCAGAAAATGGCCGCAAGGCATTGAAACTTTCCGAAGAATATTTACCTGATTTAATTTTGTTAGATATTATGATGCCTGAGATGGATGGCTTTGAAGTCTGTCGTCAATTAAAAAATAAGCCTCAAACGAAAAATATCCCAGTTATATTTCTAACGGCTTTGGGAGAAACAAAAAATATAGTAAAGGCTTTTGAAATGGGGGCTGTTGATTATGTTAATAAGCCTTTTATTGCCGAAGAGCTTATTGCCAGAGTAGCTGTACATTTAAAACTTTATGAATTAAATAATGAATTAATACATAAAAATAAAGAACTAAAGCGTAGTTCTGATGAAATTAGATCAAGTATTCGTTATGCCCAAATTATTCAAAATGCACTACTTCCTAAAGATGAGCAATTAAGAAAAGTACTGAAAAATTATTTCGTATTTTATCGTCCGAAGGAAATCGTTGGTGGCGATTTTTATTATCTGAATAAAATTGAGCATAAACTAGTGATTGCTGTGGCAGATAGTACCGGACACGGAGTTCCAGGTGGTTTTTTATCTGTTCTGGGAATCAGCTTTTTAAATCGAATTCTTGAAAAGACGCAAAATTTGACTCCGGCAGATATCCTTGAAACCCTACGTGCACAAATAAAAATAGCTTTTGGAAATACCGATGCCCAAAGTAATGGAATGGACATTGCTCTCTGTTTTTTTGATTTTGAAAATAAAACACTTGAATTTGCGGGTGCCAATATTCCCTTATATTTGGTGAGAAACAAGCAACTTACTGAATTTAAATCAACAAAAAATCCGATTGGTTTCTATCTACGCGAACAGGCCTTTGAAAATAAAGTACTTCATTTGCAGCAGGATGATTGTATATACTTATTTACAGATGGTTATCCTGATCAATTTGGAGGTACAAATGACCATAAATTTAAAACAAAAGCTTTAAAAAAAATAATTCTTGAAATTGCAGGACTGGATATGTTCCTTCAAAAACAAATTTTTATCGAAAAATTTATCTATTGGAAAGGTGAAGAAGAACAAACAGATGATATTCTGTTTTTTGGAACAAAAATTTAACCCCTTCTTATAATGCTAAAAAAAAATAAATTTCTAATCATTTTTAGTTTAATATTGTTGGAGCTAATAACTTATTTTATTATCGAATCATTCTACCATAAGCAATTAACTCAATATCTTTATGAACACACAAAACAACTCGAAATAAAGGTTAAAGCCGTACAGAATACCTATGATTTGATGGTTGAAAATATCATAGTAGGAGATATTAATAAAATTTACTTATTAAAACTTTTCAAAAAGGCCTATCGAAGTGATAGTCTGGAAAGAATAAAGATACGTGAAAAAATATATGAAAAATTATTACCCCTATACGAACGGCTTAAACATGAGAAAATTTCGCAATTCCAATTTTATTTTCCTAATAATACTTCTTTTTTACGCATGCATCAGATTCAAAAATATGGAGATGATCTGAGTCGTATTCGTTATTCGGTTAGAATAGTAAATACTACGCATGAAAGAATAACTGGTTTTGAACAAGGACGTTTTCATTATGGCTTTAGGTATATATATCCTTTGTTTATAGATAGTGTTTATATCGGTGCCATAGAAATTGGCTTTTCATTTGAGGCTATAAAGCATCAATTGAGACATATTGATAACGAAATTTTTGATATAATTATTAGAAGACAAAATTTTGAACTAAAAACGTATAATAATATAAAATTCGATTCGGAAGTAAGTTTACTCTCCGACAGTTTTGTACATCAAAAAAAATCATTAGAAACTACCGCTGATACGATTAACTTATTACATCGTTTTGATAGAGAGATTAAAAATCGAATTCGCGAACAATTGGTTTCTAATAAGAATTTTACTTCTTTCGATAAAATTGATAGTGATTACTATACCGCTTCTTTCTTATGCATTAAAAATATCGAAGCTAGGCCTGTGGCTTATGTTGTTTCTTATGCCAGAAATAAAATTATTCCTATGCTTAAGAAGCAATTTGTTATTATTAAGATAATAAGTATGCTGGGACTTTCAATATTGTTTTTTTCGTTTCTTTATTTTTTTCAAAAGAAACAAGAAATAAAAGAGATAGATGAAGACTATAAATCTATTTTAGAAGCCAGTACCGATATTATTTTTATAGTAGATAAATTGGGCAAGCAATTGTTTTTTAATAAAAAAGTATAAGAATTGTTTGGCAATAAAATAGAGGATCTTCTCGGGAAATCCTTTCTTGATTATGTGCCAAAGAGCGAAAGGACAAAATACATACGGAGACTTAAAGATGTATTTTTGAAACAAGAGATACGACCTTTTGAAACTTTTTCTTTAGATAAATTTGGCCAGGAAATTCCAGTGGAAATTGCCGGAAGATTAGCAAGATATAAGGGGCAACTTGTCGGTATTGGTACGATTCGGGATATTCGGGAGCGTGTTAAAGCGAGAGAAGCTATAAAAATGCAAAACGAAGAATTGCATCAGAATGTGGAAGAATTAAATCGAATTAGTGAAGAACTCTCCGTTCAATTAGAGCAAACGGAGCATAACGAACAAAAAGCAAGATTAATATTAAATGCCAGTAAAGCGGCGGTTGTTTTGTGTGGACGTACAGGTGATATTTATGATTATAATCAAAATTTTTTACAAAAATTATCAATCAGTAAAGAGAATTTATCGAGTCGTAATCTTTTTGAGCGCATTGGTGGCGCTGCAAAACCCTTGAAAGAGTATTTTTCATTGCTCGAAAAGAAAAAAATAACATTACAATTTGATTTTCAGAACGATAATAGAATTTATGATTTTAATTTATATCCTATTTTAGATGTTTATAAAAATTTGTCGCAGGTAGTTGTTTATATACGAGATATTACCGAAGAGCGCCTAAAACAAAAAAAAATAAGACAATTATCGGTTGTGGTAGAGCAGAGTCCGGCCTCTATTGTTATTACC
>CAYQXT010000349.1:0-4167 GCA_964421365.1 uncultured Bacteroidaceae bacterium | reverse complement strand
GTACGGATATACTTGTCAATTACGGAAAGCCCATTGCACTTAAAGATTACGAAGAAGAATACAAAGCAAATGCACCCCGTGCAATGCAGCATATCCGCAAGGATCTGACTCGCGAAATGAAAAAACTGGCCATTCATATTAAAAATAAAGAATACTATGATTTTTATGATAATAGTCGCGAAGTATTTGATTATGAGTCAAAAAAAATACTAAATTTAGAAAAGGAAAAAAGTCTTTCAGCCAAATTCAAGGCTGATAAATTTATTATAGAAATACTGGATGATGAGTTTGAAAATCACCCGGATAACTTTAAGTATTTAGAGGGAAAACTGACTCATTATACCGAGAATCTGTCGAAAAATAAATTTAAAGACTGGTTATTTGATGAACCACTTTCCTATACAAAAACCATCTTCCAAAGTATTTTAGGGCTTATCCTACTCCCATTTTTCATCCTAGCGACACTCGATTTCGCACTGCCTATTTATCTGACAGAATTGCTTTTAACAAAATTTAAAGACAGACAATTCCACAGTAGTATCCGCTTTGTAGGCAGTTTAATATTGACCCCTTTTTTTGGATTATTTTTTTATGCCCTACTATGGATTTTTGTTGATGATTGGTGGATAAAATGGTTGTTTTTAAGCCTGCAAGCACCATTTTTTGTCCTTTTCTTTTGGTATCGTCAAAAATTCAGGAAGCTAATAGGTAAATGGCGCTATTTTTTCAACAAACAAGCCAGCTTATCTATAATCACCGAAAAAGCAGAATTAATACAACTATTTCAATCTATTGTAAAAAAGAACGCGCCCCTATGAATAGGTCAGAATCTGTATTTATTCATAAAGCATTGAGCCAAATTAAGTCAGAACCTTTTGAGCGACTTTCTGCCTCAGTAAAAGCAATTATCCAAAGCAATAATTATTATTTTGATTCGCATATCCATATATTTGATGAAGATAGTGTACCTGCACCATACCGCAATTTGCACATGATGGAAGTCAAGCTACAACTCACTTCTGATGTAAAAATAAAAGAAACCATTGAAGGGAAAATTAATACCGAAATAGCCCTTTTAATCAATAAAATACGTACTACACTACCCATAGAAAACCGCGAAACTATTCTAGATTTTTATTTGAACAAAATAGCTTTTCAGGACAAACAAGTAATCTGCTCTACTCTAATGATGGATATGGAATTAGGCTGGAAAAATCCAACAAAAAAAACGATTTCAGAACAAATAGATGAAGTAAAAGGCCTCCTAAAAAAAGGGAAACCTATTCTTCCTTTTCTCGCCATAGACCCACGTCGGGCACAAGATAACAGAGACAATATTTACAACAATTTTCTGAAAGCTTTTACAGGCGAAGCAAGTTTCTTTGGCATAAAATTATATCCATCTTTAGGCTATATGCCTTCCGATTCGCGATTAATGCCAATATACGAAGTATGCGAAAAACTTAATATACCAATTACTTCGCATTGTGGTGGAAGTATAATCGCACATGCTGATAAATGTTTTGAGATACAAGGACTTGAACTGAAAGGAGAAAAATATGTTCCTGTAAAAGATAACATTTGCGGATCGTATAAAGCCAAAGCAAATTTTTTAAATCACCCCATACAATGGAAACCTGTTCTAGAAAAATTTCCCAATCTCCGGCTCAATTTAGCCCATTTCGGAGGCATAGAGGAATGGAAACAACTGGAAGTAAAACCTACTCCACGAATTAATACTATTTTAGCTTTTATGTATCAATATCCGAATTTTTATACCGATTTTTCGTATAATATCCACTCTAAGAAATTAAACGAAAAACTAAAACATCTTTGTACTAAAGTTCCTAAAGTAAAAGAGAGAACACTATTAGGCACTGACTATTACGTAGTTATGGCTGCTGCACACTTAAATCTAAAACGGCGGGTTAAGAATTTTAAGAAAGAAAATTTAGCCCATTGGTATAATTTCAGCTATGCCAATCCCATACGGTTTTACGGGCTTGATAGCTAAGCAATGGTGAATTATTAATTGTGAATGGTTAATTCTGTTTACCACTAAAAAATAATCTTTGCCAAAATATTATATACACATTTCACCTTTTTATACTAGATTCATGTATAAATCAAAACTTCGCGAAAAATTATTTAAGAACCCTTTAGATAAAGAAATCATACGCTTAGCCTCTCCAAATATCATAAGTAACATTAGCATTCCGCTATTGGGAAGTATTGATTTAGCCATCGTCGGGCATTTAGATTCAGAGGCTTATATAGGAGCGATAGCACTGGGAACCATGATTTTTAATTTCATCTACTGGAGCTTTGGTTTTCTACGAATGGGCACAAGTGGACTATCGTCACAAGCTTTTGGAGAGAACCAGTTAGAAAAACAACAAAAAATTCTTTTTCAGGGCTTATTCTTAGCGCTAAGTTTTTCCATTCTTCTAATATTACTTCAATATCCGATTAACAAGATTGCTTTTAGCTTAATCTCCGGTGGTGCAAAAGTGGAAACACTAGCTTCCGGTTATTATTATATTCGTATATGGGCAGCACCAGCCACATTATCTTTATATATATTTTATGGCTGGTTTTTGGGAATGCAGAATTCTAAAATTCCGATGATTATTGCTCTATCCACCAATGTTATTAACCTTTTGGCTAATTTACTATTTGTTTATGTATTTAAAATGAATTCCGATGGAGTTGCTCTGGGAACAGTTGTTGCACAATACTCGGGCTTGTTGATGGCTTTTTATTATTTACAAAAAAAATTTGATAAACATTTTCACTTACAGCTAAATCTTAAAATTTTAATTATCAAAAAAGAAATTCTACAATTTTTGCGTTTAAATACCGATATTTTTATTCGCACCTTATGTTTAATAGCCGTATTTACCTTCTTTACCTCTGCATCTGCGGCTCAGAACGACAAGATTCTAGCGGTAAATACCCTTTTACTTCAGTTTTTTATGTTTTTTAGTTTCTTTGAGGATGGATTTGCCTATGCAGCCGAAGCACTCATAGGAAAATTTTATGGACAAAAAAGATATTCCGACATAAAGGAATTAATAAAAAAACTGTTTAAATGGGGTCTAGGTGTGAGCCTTGCATTTAGTCTTTTTTATTATTTTTTATTTAATTTTATCTTGCACTTGCTCACCAATAAAGAAAATATAATTCAAAATGCTCACCAATATATAGCATACATATTGGCCATTCCCCTACTTGGTTTTGCTTCATTCATCTGGGATGGTATATACATAGGCGCAACGGCAGCTCGTCAAATGCGAAATACTATGATATTTTCCACCCTAATACTATTTTTTCCTTTATATTATTTATTTTCTGTAAGTTTAGAAATGGGAAATCAGAGTCTCTGGTTAGCATTCCTGTTCTTTTTGATAGGTAGAGGTTTAAGCCAGACTTTTGTAGCCTGTCGAGAAAATAAAAAACGGCTAAACGTTAAATTTTTGTAAAGCAAATAAAAAAACTTCGAGACGTGCCAAAAAATCATGAAAGTTTCTTTATTTTTGTGCCTCGAAAACAGAAAAAACTAAGATCTTTTGAGTTATGATAAACAGACGATTTCTCCGAATAAAAGTAATGCAGACTTTGTTTTGCTACCGAAGTGGTGCAGTAGATTCGATTAAAGATGCGGAGAAACTATTCAGCGAGAGTGTAAAACAGAGCCATATCCTTTACTATAAACTCTTTGACCTAAGTGTGAATTTAGTAAAATATGCTAGGCAGAAAATTGAAATCGCCCAAAATAAAAAAATTCCAACTCATGCAGATTTGCATCCAAATCTTAAATTTGTGAACAGCCAGATTATTGACCAGATTCAAACAAGCGAGTCTTTTCTTTCTTATAAGAAAAAATATAAAATCTCCTGGACAGAACAAGAAGATATCATTCCCAAATTATATCAACTTATGATCCACTCAGACTTATACAAAAAATATATGGCCGAAGAAGCTGACTCCTACGAATTGGATATGCGATTTCTAGCCAAATTTTATGTAAAAGTTCTACCCTATTGCGAAGAATTATATTCACTTTTGGAAGAAGAATCTGTTCTATGGAACGATGAAAGTGAATTTGTTATGAGTATGATTTCTAAAACCATTAAAAAATTCACTCAAACAGAAGGAGTTTATATC
>CAYQXT010000348.1:0-4172 GCA_964421365.1 uncultured Bacteroidaceae bacterium | reverse complement strand
ATGTAAAATTATATCTGTTTGATACAGAAAATAATGTATCTAAAGTTATACAAATAATAGAAGACCCCAAATTTAAAAGCATGGATTTGATTTTGGGGCCTATATATTCCAAAAATGTAGCTCTCGTTGCCCATTATTCCAAACTGCATAAGGTGAATATGGTTTCTTTGCTCTCTAAAAACAATTCTTTCTTAAAAAATAATCCTCATATTTTTCAGGTAAATCCTTCGGATGAAATACGTATTCAGAAAGCAGCTTATTATCTCTCTAACTTCTACGACAGTAGTATTGTTGTAATCCATACTGGAACACTAAAAGAGCTTAATCTTATTGATTTATACAAGAAAAAACTGATTGAGGCTTTTAGTCTTTCCAATGCACTGGATGAGATAGTTTTCAAAGAAGTAAACTACAAAGCCCGAGGCCAGCAGGCCATAGAAGATGCCCTTTCGCTGGGATTGAAAAATGTAGTAATCATCCCATCTACCAATGAAGCCGATGTGATGGAAATGCTTACAAAATTAGAATATCTCACAAATTTCTACAACATTACTGTTTATGGTATGCCCGAATGGGAAACTTTCGATAATGTAGAACTGAATTTGTTTACCCGCCTGAAAACGCACTATCCAAGCTCTTCTTACATTGATTATCAGAGCTATAAGGTAAAACAATTTATCCGAAATTATCGTACAAATTTCTCCGTTGAGCCGGGAATATACTCCTATCTAGGTTATGATGTGGCGCATTTTTTTGTTCAGATATTGAAAAATCATGGTCGGAATTTTCAAAATTGCCTCCAAGAACCGGATGTAAAAAATTATCAACAGGGATTATTAACTAATTTTGATTTTGAAGCCAAAACATTCTACGATGGATTTGAAAACAACGGAATCTTTATCATTGAGTATCTGCCAGACTATACGCTAAAAATCAAGGCCGGTAATTTAAAACAAGGCTATTTTATGAATCGCTATGCAAATTAACTCATACAACAAAAACTTTGACAAAGTTTACACAAATCAACTAACATATTGATTATCAATAGCATATCAACACAAAACTACAACTTTGCCAAAGTTTAACTAAATATTGACGATAACTTGGAGTCATTGTTTCACTAAATTATCAACCTCACTCCACCCAATTCGGCAATTCTATACGGGAATTTATCGCTAGGCGAACCAATAAACATAAAATTAATGGGGATTTTCCATTTTTCAGATAATTGATTCACCAGTACGGGTGTAAAATCACCCTTTTCTACCACAAATTCTATATCTATTTCTGGGTATTCTTTATCCAAAAAATTAATTTCTTGCTTTAAAGTATCCGGTACTTGATTATTTTCATTCACCACAGTAACAATCTTAATTTTCTTAGTATGCTCATTATCCGAAACGTATAACATCACTTTATTCAAGCTGGCTATATTATCACCTTTGGTAAAAAATACAAATTCCTGCGAATTTATCCTATCAATCGTTTTTTGAATTTTGCGGTCGGTAAGTACAACAAACCTACGTATAGGCTCAAAAATAGCATCAATAAGATTTAATAAAAATTTCAGCAAAGTAGTTCTGTTCAGCATCACCAAAATAAACAAAATAGTGGGAATAAAATAAGTTAAGAAAATCGATAAATTACTGGGTAATCCTTCTTTAGCCGGCATAATAATATTGCCGGTAAGAGCAATAAGCACAGCACTTATAGCCAACAAAACACCTATCCACCTAGCTCGTTCAGGTCGGGGCAACTTGCTTCGTTTTACTTTTAAAAAAATATTTCCTATCCCAAACAAGGCCATCACAGAAAGAAACGAAATAGTATAAACGCCAGCCAATAATTTCACATTTCCTCGTGTGATTAACAAAACCGATACGGCAAGGATAAAAAACATTATTATTATTCGATAAGAGCTTCCTTTTTTATTTTTCTTCAAAAAAAACGGCGGCATGATTCTATCCAGCGTCATCCTTTCCAGCAAACCAGAAACGCCAACAAAACTGGTTAAAACGGCACCACTTAATACAAAAAAAGCATCAATAGCAATAAGAGTAGCCACACCGGTACCACCAACATGATTGCCCATTTCAACTAACAAAACATTCTGATACTCCCCACTTTGAAGAATAGGAATACTAAATATAGCCAGAGCAAAAATAGCCATAAGCGGATTAATAATACTCACAATCCCCCACATATTACGTAAAGTCTTCGGGAAAACGCCATCTTGCTGTTCCTCAACAAAATTAGCCGAACTCTCAAAACCGGAAACGCCCAGCATAGAAGCAGCAAAACCAAAAAAGATGGCCTTTGAAATAGAACCACCTTCTAAAGGTAAGTGCCAATTTTCAAACCAGGTACTTAATCCCGCATGAAACAAATAAACAACTATAAAACCACTTAAAATAAGCAAAGAAACTAAATGAAAAATAAAAATACCAATGGCCACTTTAGCCGATTCGGATATTCCGTTTATAACTAAAATGGCAAATATCGACAATAAAACAATAGTTGCCAGAACAATAGGCAATATCGGTATCAAATGATGTAAATAATGAATAGCTTCATTGGCCGAAATTACAGCAGTAGCCATATACGACAAAATGGTTAGCGTAGCGGCAAACGAAGCGGTCAATTTGCTGGTAGTATTTAGTAAAGCGTTATAAGCCCCACCATTTAGAGGTAATGCCCCTACAACCTCGCCATAAATTTTTCTAAATAGAAAAAGAACAAGCGATACAATTAACAATGTTACCCAGGCATACTGACCGGCAAAAGCAATAGCCAAAGCCGA
Organism: uncultured Bacteroidaceae bacterium; assembly: GCA_964421365.1. Taxonomy (GTDB): domain Bacteria; phylum Bacteroidota; class Bacteroidia; order Bacteroidales; family DYOH01; genus CAYQXT01. The sequence goes on along the minus strand of CAYQXT010000348.1, from coordinate 1,372 downwards.
TACATAAAGCACCGAGGAGCTAATATCATTACCGCAAATAGCCGTTGACGATAATTCATTTAACTTCTTATGTGTTTTTTTTCCCATTTTATTTCATCCCAATTTTAAACACTTCATTAATTTTTTGATATTTAAGCGTATCTACACCTCAAATCATCATAAATATAACGACTATTATACTCAACACCAGTATAAAATACCTCCAAAATTAATAAATACTATCAAATCGGAAATTAGTCTCCTAATTCCCGATTTCCATATCCAAATTCCTGAATTCCAAATTCCTAAATCCGTTCAACCACAACAGCCGAAGCACCGCCACCACCATTACATAGCGAAGCAACACCATATTTGCCCTTATTTTGTTCCAGAACATTTAGCAAAGTAACGATAATCCGTGCGCCCGAATTTCCCAAGGGATGCCCCAAGGAAACTGCCCCTCCATTTACGTTTACTCTACTCTCATCTAAGTTTAGAACTTTTATGGCTGCCAAAGAGACAACAGCAAAAGCCTCATTTACTTCGTAATAATCAATATCATCGAGAGTCAGACCCGCTTTTTTTACCGCCTTGGGAATAGCTTTTGTTGGTGCAGTAGTAAACCATTCAGGAGCTTCGGCCGCATCGGCATAACCTATTAATTTAGCAATAGGTTTGAGGCCTAATTCCTCCACTTTTTCTTTGCTCATCAAAAGCAGCGCAGAAGCACCATCATTTATAGTAGATGAATTAGCCGCTGTAACAGAGCCCTCTTTCTGAAAAACAGGACGTAAATTTGGTATTTTTTCAAATTTCACATTTGTATATTCCTCATCTGTATCTACTACAACTGTGCCTTTGCGTGTTTTAATTTCTACCGGCACAATTTCATCCTTAAAACGACCTTTTTCAACAGCATTGGCTGCCCGTTTATAAGATTGTATGGCATAACGATCTTGCTCTTCGCGCGTAAAACTAAATTCTTTTGCACAAAGTTCGGCAGCATTTCCCATATGGTAATTATTATAAACATCCCAGAGTCCATCGTTTACCAAGCCATCAATCATTTTCACATTTCCGAGTTTGTTCCCATACCGGCCGGTAGGAATATAATAAGGAACCTGCGACATATTCTCCATTCCGCCCGTAATCACCACATCGTTGTCGCCAAGCATAATCGTTTGTGCTCCTATCATGGTAGCTTTCATAGCCGAAGCACAGACTTTATTTATGGTGGTACAAGGTACAGTATTGGGAATACCGGCAAAAATAGAGGCCTGACGGGCAGGCGCCTGCCCATTGTTGGCCTGCAATACATTACCCATAAAAACTTCTTCTACAACTTCCGATTTAACACCAGCTTTTTCTAAAGCCCCTTTTATAGCTGTTGCGC
>CAYQXT010000347.1:0-4190 GCA_964421365.1 uncultured Bacteroidaceae bacterium | reverse complement strand
GCTGAAATATAAAGTATTGTCGTCTTGAGTAATGTAGGGATTGAAATTAGCATATTTATTGTTGACACTATCTCCAAGATGAATAAATTGAGCCTGAACAGTATCGGTGTACAGTGCATCAGCGGCTAAAACCTGTTGAAGGAAAATCCCTGCTTTCTGCATATAGATCATATTATGGGATGTTCGGCTTTGCATATTTATTTCGGATAAAACATCTATTGCTTTGTCAAATTGGTAGTCGTAGAAATAGGCTTTTGCAATTTTGAGTTGCATATCCAGATTTGCTTCACCTCGAGCAGCTTTACTTCTTATTAAATATATTATAGCGAGAGATTTATCTATATTGGTGATTAAATATAAATCACCAATACGTTCGTTAAGAACGGCCTCGGTAGAATCCTTAGGGTAGTATTTTAAATAAAACTCCAGAGCCAGTTCGTATTGTTGTAGTTCATAATAACGTTCTGCTTTATCAAAATACTCCTTGTAATTCTGAGAAAACAAAGAAGAACTATAAATTAGTGAAAATAATATAAAGGATAGTACTTTTAAATTCATTGATACATATTTTGTTGGCTAAAATAAGCAAAATTCATGCAATAATTAAAGTTTAAAATTGTAAGAGATGGATAAATTTTTTTTTTTGCCAAAAAAATAGCATCTTTAACAAAACAATTATTCATACGCAATATTTTTGATTAGCTTGTATAATAAAATAAATAATAAATATGTCTAAAACAAATTTCTATATTTTCATTCTATTTCCTTTTTTTTTGCTTGTTTCCTGCAAACGTCCTGATATTAAGGTTGGTTCTGGCCAGTTGGTCTATCAGTCGGGTATGCGAAGTGATAGAATAAATAGTCAGGTTCATACTAATCCTTACATTCAAAAAATAAATATTCCTAAAAATAATTATTCGATAGCTAAGATTCGTCAATTTTATGATGATCGTATGCTTATTTTATCAAATGGCAATTTATATTTATACGATGGATTAATTTATTCTAAATTGGATGTAATTTTTAAAATAGCTAATTTTGAAGTAAATACTTCCTTAGATACTATTTTTGTCCTAGGTGAGAGCCAGGGAGGTTATTTGAGCAAAAGCCGTTTCGGAACGATTGTTTACCATTCGTTATTCAAAGATAATTATGGCAGAGATTTTAGATTCATTCAAGAGACAAAAGATTCTGTATTTTTCATTTCTCAAACGAAGATTTTATCTGTAAAGAAGCAGGAAGATAGTTTAAATTTAGCTTATTCTATGCCTCTGGGATACGAAATTAAAAGTTCATTTATCCTTTCAGATAGCTTATTTTTTAATGTTTATGCAAAAGATTTGGTGAAATACGATAAAGGGAAACTAGTGGAAGTGGATTATTGGCAAGAAACAGATACCGATAAATTTCGGTCTGTGGAAAAAAGGAAGTTTCCGCAGACTGTGAGTACGACTATTTTGTCAGATTCTTTAATTTTGCTTTCGGATTTACAGAAATTATATGTTTATTCTACTGGCAAGTATCTGTTTTCCTACGATTTAAAGGACTCTATTTATAAGCAAGTATTGGGGATTAGTGTATTAGCACACTTAGATTCCAATTTAATTCTTTTAGGGACATTAAATTCGGGTCTTTTTCTTGTAAACTTTTCCGAGAGAAGCATTTTACAGCATTTTACAATAAAAAATGGTTTGCCAAGTAATGAAATAAAATCTTTGTTTGTAGATGAAGAAAAAAATATTTGGATAGGACAGGATGGAGGCCTTTCAAAGATTAATTTTGCTCTTCCTGTAAAAGATTATAGTTATTCAGGTCTCTCAGGGATTGTATCCGCACTTTCATCAGACGATTCATTAGTAGGTACTTCACAGGGATTTTATCGTTTAAGTCACACAAATGATTCTGTAATTATTTATCAAAAAATAAATTCTTATGATTTTAAGGTCTTGGGTATAGAGAAGGAAAAAGAAGGGAAATATTGGATTATTAGCAATTCTGATATATTTTTATATGAAAATGATAAACTAGGAAGGCGTAGCCATTTGCCCCTGATTAATAGTTATGTTTACTCACCACCGAAGCATAAAATTTATTTGGGAACTTCGCAGGGCATATTTATATATGATACAGAAACTACTATTCTCAATGAGCCAAATAGCTTAATTAAAGATGTTTATTACTCGATACAAGCGGATAAAAGAGGAAATATCTGGCTGGGAAGTGATAATCATATTTTATTGATTACTTTAACCGATGATGGTTATCCTTTAGCTTATTACAAATATAAATTACCCAATACTCAAAAATCTCCGATTCATATTATTCAGTTGGATAGTAGAATAGTTTTCGTACAAACTGATGAGTGTTATAGTATTAATTTGCAAAAAAATATAATTGAGAGGGATAGTATAATTAATTTTGGAAAAATTGATTTTTCCTATTTTGGAAAGAATTTATGGACAAAATCAAAGAGAGGTATTTGGCAAAATGAAAATCAAAGGAAAGATAGCCTCTCCAAATATTTGAATTTATTTAATAGTGTTTCTTTTCTTAAAGATGATAGTTTAAGTATTTGGCTCGGAACAGAGGGTGGTGGTTTTTATAAAATAAAGAAGGAAACAAAATATGCCAAGAGGCAAGAGTGTTTTGTTTGGAAAATAGAATCATTGGATTCTGCCTTAATCCCGTTGGACGAGATTAATCTGACGGCTTTTGAAAATAGTTTGGAAATCTTTCTTACTGCTCCCAATTATTATGGTTCTGATGGCGTAAGATTTAGATATGAAATTAAGGGAGTAACAAAAAAATGGAGTAAATGGCAGGCTTCGAACATTATAAAAATTGATTACTTACCTTATGGAGTACATAATATATTTTATCAGTCTAGAAACCAAATAGATGAATATAGTTTTCCAAAAATTATCGATGTTACGGTAATAAAACCTTTGTGGTTGCGTATTTGGTTTATAATTAGTGTTTTACTGATATTAATTGTGCTAACAGCTTATATTGTGTTTATCATGATGAAAGTTAGGGAGCAGCAAGTTGTTGCAGAAAAAAAAGTATTGGAACGAAAAGTGGAAGAAAGAACGGATGAGTTACAAACAAAACAAACTGAAATTTTAGATAGTATCACTTATGCTTCGCGAATACAATCGGCTATGTTGCCTGATATTAACGGATTGAAAGATGATAACATTGATTTTTTTATTTTAAATCGTCCGAAAAATATTGTGAGTGGGGATTTTTATTGGTTCTTGACAAGAAATAAAGAATTATATATTACCGTAGGAGATTGCACGGGGCATGGTGTTCCCGGAGCTTTTATGTCGGTTTTGGGAGTGACCTTGTTAAATCAGATAATAAGACAAAAGGAACAAATTTTGCCCCATCAAATTCTGGAAGAATTAAAAGCTCTAATTATCGAAAATTTGAATCAGAGTGACAAACACAATGAGCTACAAGACGGAATAGATATGGCTTTTGTGAAAATTGATTTTTCTAAACTTACTCTTTATTTTTCAGGCGCTTACAATCCTTTATATATTGTCCGTTCAGGCGAACTCATTGAATTTAAAGGTCAAAGGATGCCAATTGGTATTTTTATTCGTAAAGATATCTTTAAGACTTTTAATTTTGACTTACAACGAGGTGATATAATTTATTTATTTTCGGATGGCTATGTTGATCAGACCGGAGGGGAAAAGGGGCATAAATTTACGAAAAAGCGATTTAAAGCAATACTTAGTGAAATTGCCGAAAAGCCAATAGTTCAGCAAAAAATAATTCTTGAGACAGAGTTAGATTCATGGAAAAAGGGCTACCCGCAAGTAGATGATATTATGATACTTGGTCTGAAAATAAAATAGGAGTCGGGAGTTGGGATTCTGGATTCAGGAATGTTAATTTCCAAATCTAGATTCCTGAATCCCAGCTCCCAAATTTTATTTAAGATTGTCGAAGAAGAAATTTGAAATCATTGTCATTAAATGAATTCTGTCCATTCCTTTCACATTATGCTCGTGGTCGCCATAAAAATAGAACTTCGGAAATGTTCCAGCTGCCACACATTCGTTCAAGAAAAGTAGCGAATTTTGTGGAACCACCACAGGATCTATTAATCCATGAATTATCAGGAATTTACCCTTTAGGTTTGCAGCCTTGTTTAGACAACTTGTTTTTTCATAACC
>CAYQXT010000346.1:0-4219 GCA_964421365.1 uncultured Bacteroidaceae bacterium | reverse complement strand
TTATTTTTACAGTTTTATAAATCTATCCGTCCGACCGGTTTTTAGACCGAACTCACTAAAAAATAGTACGCTGAAAAATAGAATTTCATACTAAATTATCATAAATTTGTCCTTCTCAATGTTCTCTTTATCGTAAAACTGAATTTGTAATACGAATTGTCTGTCAATGGTAATTCGTAATTCGTAATTTTTAATTTATAATTATCATGTTGCAGTATCTTTTTTTTAGATTCATGGTTTTAGTATTTAAAATCATTCCTTTTCAGGTATTATACTGGAAAGCCGATTTTCTCAATTTTTTGCTTTACCGAGTATTTAAGTACCGTGTAAAAGTTGTACGAAAAAATCTTAAAAACTCGTTTCCGGAGAAGACAGTCGAGGAATTACGGCAAATAGAAAAAGCCTTCTACAAAAATCTGAGTCAGATTACTGTTGAGAGTTTAAAAGGTTTTTCGATGAGCCCGGAGCAACTAAAAGCACACTACAAGGTTGTAAACCCCGAAGTATTACAAGCCTTTTATGACAAAGGACAATCTGTAATAGGCGTTGGTAGTCATTTTGCCAATTGGGAATGGGGAGTTCTGGCTTTTGGCTTACAATTTCCGCATAAATGTATTGGCTTTTACAAACCATTAAGTAATAGTTATATTGATGATTATATAAAAAAAAGTAGGGCGGTTTGGGGAATGCACCTCAAATCCATTCGTGAGACTGCTTTTTCTTTTGAGGAAAAACAGGAAAGGCCAAGTATTTATATAATGATAGGCGACCAAAACCCATCAAATATAAAAAAAGCACATTGGGTAGATTTTTTAAATCAGGATACTGCCTGTTTACATGGTATTGATTTATATTCCCGATTATACAATTACCCAGTAATTTACGGCGAAGTACAAAGGATAAAACGCTCTTATTACGAAGTAAAAATCTCGGTACTAACAGAAAATCCTCGAGAGTATAAAGAAGGAGAAATTACTATGCTTGTCATGAAACATTTAGAGTCAATTATACGTAAAAAACCACAAGATTGGCTCTGGTCTCATAAGCGTTGGAAACATAAAAAATAAAAAATCTGATTTCTGAAAAATATTTAATTAAATTTGCCATAAATTAAATTATAAAAAACGAATCAATTACTCACAGAACAGTCACACAAAAACTTTATTATCAAATATTTAACAAATTAAAAGGATTGAAAAAAACAATAGTAATTGTATTTTATTGTTTTATAACTGTGCAAAGTATAGTTTATGCCCAAAAGATGCCTAAGCAACAATATTTTACAGGCGAAATTAATTATCTTTTTTCTAAAATTTCAGACGGAATTGAAAACGATTCCATAAATATACTTCCTCTTCTTAAACGGGCAGATAGTCTGAGCGTATTAGACCTTGAAAAAGCAAAAGTATCCTACCTTTGGGGGCAATACTATTTATACAAACAATATCCTTATAGAGCTATTTCATATTTTAAGTTGATAGAATCATTTTATAGAAAAAAAAGAGATACATTGATGCTCATTGATATAGCTATAAAAAAATCTAAAGCTTATAATCTTAGTGCCGAATACCAGAAGTCGCAAAACATACTATTTAAAATACTAAAACTCAAGAATTTAAGCATCCATAGTAAAGCTGAAATTTTTTATTTACTCTCCAAAATTTATTCAAACTTTAAAATTTACCATCAAGCAAATATTTATGCCGATTGGTCTATAATTCAAGCTAAAAGAGTTAATGACAATAAAATATGGCTAAAAGCTATCGTCCAGAAAGGATATATCCTTTCGCTTCAACAAAAATTCATTTCGGTAATGGGCTATTATTCACAAGCTTTAAAGATGACCAAACAATTTAATTTATATGATGAATTACCTGATATTTACAATACAATAGCAATAAATAACTATCAAAGAGGACAAAAAGATTCCTGCCTTTTCTATTTAAAAAAAGGATTATATAATGCCAATAAACACAAAAATCACAACAGAATAGCTGTAATAACCAGCAATTTAGGTTATTTTTATTTCTTACAAAATAAGCCGCAAAAAGCAATCCGTTATTTACTAAAAAGCAAAGCCTATTGTAAAAAATATGATGTAAGAAAGCAACTTATTATCGTTTATGATAACCTTGCAATGGCCTATGCACGGATAGGAAAGTACTTTAAGGCCTATGAATATAGCAGGAAATACAAACTTTTACAAGATTCGGTTTATAGTGATAATGTAAAAAACACGCTTAGCGAAATGTCGGCAAAATACGAGGTCGATAAAAAAAATAAAGAGATTGAGCTCTTAAATAAAAACCAAATTATTCAAAAAAATAAATTAAGACAACAAAAAATAATTATTTATTCAGGCTTATTAATTGGCTTGCTGACTTTGATTTTACTCAAAAATCTCTACCAAAAAAACAAATTCAAAACAAAAACCAATAAAAAACTAAAACATAAAAATGACGAAATTTTTGCCCAGAAGGAAGAAATTTTATCTCAGAATGAAGAGCTAGAACAAGTATCGGAGCATCTGGAGCAATTAAGTCTGGCGGTTCGTCACACGACCAACGCTGTACTAATTTTCAAGGCTGATTTTGAGCTTATTTGGGCAAATAATGCCTTTGAAAAAATGTATGGATTTAAGTTAAATAGAATTTTAAACAAACAACTATTATACAATTATGTAAAAAGAAATGAAATTCTAAATATTGACAGTTATATTGCAAAAATGATTCGGGACAAAAGTCCCAAACAATTTACCACTCAGAGAAAAAATTATAAGGGAGAAAGAATATGGATACAATCTACTATCAGCCCTTTTTTCGACAAGAATGGTATCCTGAACAGAATAATTGTAGTTGAATCTAATGTAACTGAAATAAAAAGAGCCCAACAAAAAATACAGTATCAAAATAAATCAATTAGAGATAGTCTCAATTATGCCAAGAGCCTTCAGAATAATACACTCCCAGACGATGAAGCTATAAGGCATTTGTTTGAAAGTTTTGTTATTTATCGGCCTCAGGAAATCGTTTCCGGCGATTTTTACTGGATGCATAAAACGGCCGAAATAAAAAACTCATGGACATGCTTTTTGGCCATGGTAGATTGCACCGGACACGGAGTTCCGGCAGCTTTTATGTCGATAATTGCCAATATCTTACTCAATAGGGCCATTATCGAAAAACAACTATACAAACCAAACAGCATTTTAAGATACCTACAATTAAAATTTAGCAAGCTATTTTCGAGTCAACAACCCGATGGCTTCGACATAGCCCTTTGTAGGATAGATAAATTAAACGAAAACTATACCGTCTATTATAGTGGAGCAAAGATTCCGCTTTATTATTCCGAAAACACAAATGATTCTTACAGAAAAATTCAAGCAGACAGAGAAAGTATCGATTTGAAACAGAGAAATAACCAATCTGATTTTAATCTTCATAAGCTTATACTTAACAAAGGTGCTGAATTAGTTTTAGCCACCGATGGAATCATAGATCAAGCAAATGCCAAAAGAAAAAGATTTGGAACAAAACAACTTCTAAGCCTTTTAAATAAAAACAGGGCTGAAGAATTAAACACGCAAAAACAAACCCTTGAAAGTAGTCTTGACAGTTGGCTAGGGAATGAAAGTCAACGAGATGATGTAACTATCTGGGGGATAAAGCTAAAATAGCACCCTAAAAGCATCGTTCCAATTTTTTGTTTGCCGTTTTACAACCAATAATAGCTGAAAACAAAAACTTTGATAAAATTTGCTAGACTAGCTATTGTATTAATCATCAACAATATATCAATCAACAAATTCCGATTTTACCAAAATTTAGCGAAAAATCATTATAAGAAATCGCTATAAAAAAAAATTTACGTTTTTTGGAAATAATCAAAAACAATATGAAACGAATTCTATATAAATCACTAAAAAAATGGAAAGTAAGTAGAAAACGGAAGATACAAAGTCTGTTTGTACTAAAGAATAGTTGATTTTCTTCTTAAAATGGACAAACCTGTGTATCTATAAAAAAAATATTAAATTTTAAGTGCTCGATGATAAAAAAGTAAGTTTTTTAATTTCTCTACGACAATAAAAATAAAAAAATGACAATAAAAAAAGTAAAAGAAATTTCAGGCTTAGCAACAGGACAAAAAGCACCTGATTTTACAGGCATAACAGCAAATAACGAACATTTTTTGCTTTCCGAAGCCCTAAAAAAGG
>CAYQXT010000345.1:0-4259 GCA_964421365.1 uncultured Bacteroidaceae bacterium | reverse complement strand
GGTAACAAGATTTGTTGCTCCCGGCCCGGAAGTAGCAAAAACGACACCGGTTTTTCCACTAATTTTGGCATAAGCTTCGGCTGCATGTATAGCGCCTTGCTCATGGCGAGGCAAATAGTGCGTAATCTCTTCCAAATGGTCGTATAGAGCATCATAAATAGGCATTATTGCCCCCCCCGGATACCCAAAAATAGTATCTACTTTTTCGGCTAATAAAGTTTGAAGCACTGCTTCTGAACCACTCATTAAGGGGTGTATATTTGATATCGCTTTTTTCTCTTTTGGCATAGTATTTTGTCTTGTTTCCATAGTCGTAAATATTCTTTCATTTTTACTATCTTCAAAAGTCTTACAAGGTTTTGAAGTGCTTTTACGAAACGTAAAACAGAATTAGTAATTTGTCATTCATAATTAGTAATTAAACTACCCGAACGGCTCCTTTATCAGCCGATGAAACCAATGTTGCATAAGCTTTTAGCGCACGTGAAATTTTTCGGTCTCTGTTTTTTGGCAGATAAGCTAATTCCGCCTGTTTTTCTGTAGCTTTTCTTGCTTTCAGCTCTTCATCACTAATCAACACATTAATACTTCTATTGGGTATATCTATTTCTATTGTATCACCGTTTTTTATTAGAGCAATTTCGCCTTGAGATGCTGCTTCCGGTGAAACATGACCGATTGACAAACCGGATGTTCCACCAGAAAAACGACCATCTGTAATCAACGCGCACAATTTATCTAATTTGACCGATTTTAAATAAGAGGTTGGGTAAAGCATTTCCTGCATTCCGGGGCCACCTTTAGGCCCTTCATAGCGAATGACAACCACATCGCCGGCTTCAATTTTTCCGCCAAGAATAGCTTCCATAGCTTCTTCCTGTGATTCGACAGCCTTAGCTTTGCCGGTAAATTTCCACATGGATTTATCAACTCCGGCCGTTTTCACAATGCAACCGTCTTTGGCGATATTACCATATAAGACAGCCAATCCGCCATCAGCACTGTAAGCATTTTCCACCGAGCGGATGCAGCCTTTTTCTCTGTCTGTATCCAACGATTTCGATTTTGTATTCTGCGAGGCAAATGTGAGGTTTCTACCATTCCCTGCTGCGACACTCGCTGCATTTTCAAGCGCTTTTTCGCTTACTTTCTCACTTCTTATATCATAACAATCAATAGCTTCGCCAAGTGTTGGAAAATCTACGCGAGGACTCCTTAAATGCAATAAATCTGCCCGTTTCAACTCACCGAGAATAGACATAATACCTCCGGCGCGGTTCACGTCTTCCATGTGATAGTGCGAACTAGGGGCTACTTTGCAAATGTTTGGTATCCATGTGGATAAATCATTAATATCTTTCATGCTAAAGTTTACACCTGCTTCTCTGGCAATGGCCAATAGGTGCAAAACCGTATTGGTGCTTCCGCCCATGGCAATATCCAGCGCCATGGCATTCATAAAAGCCTCTCGGGTGGCTATATTCAGTGGTAAAACTTGTTCGTTTCCATTAAAATAATAGTCTTCGGTAATTTCAATAAGCTTTTTCACGGCATCGTTCAGCAATTGTTTGCGACTAGCGTGTGTGGCAACAATGGTACCGTTTCCGGGTAGAGCAAAACCAAGCGCTTCGGTAAGTGAATTCATGGAATTGGCTGTAAACATTCCCGAACAAGAGCCACAAGTAGGACAAGCATTACGCTCTATATCATAAACCTGTTCGTCTGTAACATTCAAATCGGCAGCCATTACCATAGCATCTACCAAATCTATTTTTTCCCCTTCAAATTCTCCAGCTTCCATAGGGCCACCCGAAAAGAAAACTGTTGGAATGTTCAGGCGCATAGTAGCCATGAGCATTCCGGGGGTAATTTTATCGCAGTTTGTAATACAAATCAGTGCATCTACCTTGTGTGCATTGCAGACATATTCCACGCTGTCGGCAATCACTTCGCGCGAAGGCAACGAATAAAGCATACCTTCATGCCCCATGGCGATACCATCATCTATGGCAATGGTATTAAATTCGGCGGCATAAAAACCATGCTCTTCGATAATAGATTTTACATACTGACCTACATTATGCAGGTGCGTATGTCCGGGCACAAATTGGGTGAAAGAATTGGCAATGGCAACAATTGGTTTTCCAAAATGCTTTTCGCGCATACCGTTTGCCCGCCATAGGCTTCTTGCGCCTGCCATTCGTTTTCCCTGTGTACTTGTTTTACTTCTTAATTCGTGTTTCATCTATAATTTGCATTAAAAACTACTTTGCAAATGTTGAAACATAGCCAAAATAAAAAAAACAAAAAACCGGAATAACTACAATGTTTAAGAAAGGAATATTTTGATAAAATAATTGAAGATTAGAAAATTAACACTTTAGTAAAAAACGGATCTAAATAGAAAAATTTCTATGTCTTAACCTTGATTTAAGGATTAGTAGGATTTATCAATAGTCTGGGTCATCTTTTAATCCTATTAATCTAAGTTAAAACAATTAAAACAGACGTTTCCAAGTGCAAGCACCTTCTTGGAAAGCCTTATTTCCTATGCTGCACCTTCATCCTCAACATTCTCTTCTGTGCTTTCTCGCGGATAATAAGCTGATTGGATTTCCCTTTGAGCTTACTTTCTAACCAAGATAAAATATCAAAATAGATAAAGGCTCGTTTTTCGTAAGGATTACCAAGCAGAGGTTTTAAGTTGTCGTAAAGCTCTTGAAAAGAACTGGTAATATTATCGGGTGTAGCATTATTAAGCTTACGCAAGAAACTTAACATAAATTTCTGATAGAGATGAAAATCATTCTTTTTTTTCAGGAAACGATAAGTAGAACGTATATAATATTCTACAAGATCTGAGTTTTGAAGTTCCCAATGACTAATTAAATTTAAAATACGGGCAAAACCCTGAATATCCGAACGAATATTCATATCTTTTGCATTGATAATTTTATTGAGCCAGAATATAGTTTGATTATAATTTTCATCGCCAAAATACATACAAGCAAATTTATAATAGAATAAAGTAGTTGTATGGGTATCAAGTTTATTTTCGTACAATTTAAGTTCATTCTCGATGGTATAAATAATTTTTGTTCCAGCGGTAAAATCACCAGTCATAAAAAAATGATTTATTTTATGGATAGATGAATATTTAAAAACCAACAAGCGTTGATTATAGGTCAATTTCAATTGAGGTGTTTTTTTAATAGCTTCAAATTTTTTGATTGTTATCACAAATTCGTCATATAAAAATAATCTATTTTGTACTGAGATTAAATAATTCAAAGCCTTAATATAATATTCGATTTTGGGAATAAGCATACGTGGTTCTTTGTCAAACAAAGCAACCCACTTTTTGGCATATTCCATAGCTCGTGCCGGATCTTGAATGAATAGATAATAGCCCACAAAAGATTGATAAAGAAACATTTTTTCGTTAAAACTCAATTTTTTCTCATCAAAGGCCGGTAGTGAACTGTATAAAAAACGGTTGGCAATTTCAAAATCGTGTGTATTACGAATAAAACCTATTTGCAAATAAAAAACATAAAGTTTTAATGATAAATTTTGAAAATTGCGAGTACTTTTGATTGCTTCTACTAAAAATTCAGATTCTTTAATAATCTCAAAAGCGTTATGTTCGATGTCAAAAGGGATGTAGTTAGTCAATAATTTTTTTTCAAATTCGACTAACTCATAAAGGAGCAATATCTTATCATTCTGGCGGGCTAAATTTTTTCCTTTCTGCAAAATTTTCCAGCATTGCTCAAATAGTGTTTTATTATATAAGATATTGGCATAATTTAGATAGCTACGAATCTTTATTTCTACCTCATCATCTGAATTGTAATTGGCAAGGCTCTGTAAAATCAGGCTATATAAATGTGATTTTAGATTCGATAATTGGCTTATTTTTAAAAGTGTATCCTTTTTTAATAGTTTTTGTTCATTGTATAGCTCTTGCTTATCCATTAAATTAAATAAACGGATAAATTTTTTATCCGAATGCTCTGTTCCTTTGGAATAGAAGATTTTGAAGTATCTTTTTTCGGCCGTACTTAATGATTTTATTAATTGAAAAACATGATCGGAACCAGGCTTAGACATCAAATTATAATTAAATTAAACAATCTGTTTATTAGGCAAACATATAAATTATTTATTAGTTAAACAGCGTAATTAATTTAAAATATTGCTTTAGCCTAAATTTAAAGTTTAATAAAATTGCAAGCAAAAAGAAAGCGCTTAAAGAC
>CAYQXT010000344.1:0-4270 GCA_964421365.1 uncultured Bacteroidaceae bacterium | reverse complement strand
GGAGTGATACCAAATGTGACCCTAAACGCTACATTCAGACCTCTAAAACGATTGAGTGTTGGCGCAATGACTAAAACTCAAATCTACGATGGGAAGTTACATCAAAGTTTTACTCTTTCCGGTAATTTCCATGCTAAGTTTATTAATTTTGGTGTCACATATAGTATGATGAACAGAACATACACAAATATAGGGTTTGGATTTGGAATCAAATTGCTTCCCTTCCAATGGTATATAGTGTCAGATACCTGGTCGCAGATGGCCACTCCTTATAAATTACAAAATATAAGCCTACGCACCGGAATTAATATTATTTTGGGATGCAAAGAAAAAATTGATGTGCCTATGTATAATGAAGAAATTTAAAAAAATAATTTACAACAAATAAAAAATGCCAATATCAATTCTGAATCCCAAAGAACTCCGACGGTACAGAAATCAAATCGCAATGCCTGAAATAGGTATTTCGGGTCAGGAGAAATTAAAAAATGCTTCTGTTTTAGTGGTTGGTAGCGGAGGACTTGGAACGCCTGTTTTGCAATATTTGGTGGCAGCCGGTGTTGGTATAATTGGTATTTCAGATTTTGATAAAGTCGAAGAGCATAATATCCACCGTCAGGTAATTTTTGGCATAAAGGATGTGGGAAAGCATAAGACTGTTGTAGCCAAGAAAAAATTAGAAAGTCTGAATAATCTGGTCGATATCAAAATCTATAATCTTGAATTGCATGAAGATGAGATGAGTATTCGAATTATGGATAAGTACGATATTATTGTAGATGCCACCGATAATTATCCTACACGCTATTTACTTAACGATTACTGTGTGAAAAGGAATAAAGCGTTGGTTCATGGCGCTGTTTACAGAAATCAGGGACAGGTTTCTACTTTTATTTTTAATGGTGCGCCTTCTTATCGCTGTTTGTACGACAGAATGCCAGATGAAAAACGGCTTCTTAAAGCAGAAAATTTTGGTTTGTGGGGTACCTCTGCCGGAATCATTGGAACAATTATGGCGCATGAAATAATCAAGCTAGTTACACATACAGGAGAACTGCTAAGCGGAAAATTATTAATTTTCGATGCCAGTGTTATGGAAAGCAGGATTATTTGTTTTGATAGAAATCCGGATAATTTTCTTTAGCCCAGATTGATATTATAGCGTAAATTCAATCCGATTAGAGGAGTGTTATTATTACTTTTGCTTTTTTTCCGTATAGGAATTTGCATATAAGGCTCCACTTGAACTTCCCTTTTCTGCATATTTAGTAAGTAGGAAACAGAAATTTTCATATTATTCAGTGCATCAAATTGCCTGATTTTTTCTGTACTCGTCATACTACTTGTTGAATTAACAGTGGGGACACTCTGAGCTATATTGTAGCCCGATTGCGATGAGCTTGCCAAATTCGTGAAATTGGCCTCACGTGTATTTTTTGTTTTATTAATATAATCTACTGAACTTGATATGCTTAATGCTATATTCTTCTTTACACGATAGGAGAAAATCAGTGGAATAGAGAAATAATGTAAATTTTCCTCTTCTTTAGTGTTTATTTGCGCAAGTTGTTTTGAGCTTAATATATACTGCTGTTTTTGAGCCGTATTCGTCCGGTTAATTGAAAAACCACTCTGAATAGCTATTTTTTTTGTGATATTTAAGCCGGCAATAAGAGAACAGCCAAAAGTATTCGTACCCGTGCTATTATTCGCTCCACTGGCACTGCTTAGTCCGAAACCAAGGTGTACATTTGTCTGTTTTTTTTGTTTTTTATTTTCAGAGATAGCTAGTTCTTTATCTAAGAGATAGGAGTCAACATAACTATTGTTTAGTACCTTAATTTGTGGTTTGTCTTTTAACGTAAATGCTATGCTTCGCGAATTCAGTAAACTTGTAGGAACTTGCCTTTCGTGTAATAGCTGAACTTTAGCTATACCTATTGATTTTCCCGGAAGAGAAATTTTGGTAAAGCCTTTCTTTGTTGTTTTACTGGAAGAAGCCACAGGCGCTTGATTCGTAATTGAAATTTGCGTTTTAGCAATATATAAGGGTAAATGTTTAAGTTTTTGTGGAATAATACTGAAAAAAAGAGCAATCACCGCTGCTTTGGCTACCCATGTCCAGATAATAGGTGTTTTTTTTGCTTTAGCCCCATTCTGAGCCTGAAAAGCCTGCCAGTATTCCGGTTTATATTCCGGTTGGTATTTCTCAAAGCTTTCTTTTATCTTATTGCGCAAGGCGTTGTCTAACGTAGCTTTCATCGTTTTCAAAATGTTTAATGTACAATTTTCTTAAAAGTTTCTTAGCCCGCGTTAAAGTTGTCCGCGAGGCTGTTTCACTCATTTCCAGCATTAAGGCTATTTCTTTGTGCGAATAGCCTTCTATCTCGAATAAGTTGAATACTATACGTTGTTTTTCTGGTAATTCCGTCAACATACTCAGTATATCTTCAAGGCTCAGTTTATCAATTATTTCGTTGCTGTATTCGCTTTTCTCTAACTGCTCTATTTCTGTGTTCAACCGGAGTTTCGTATTTTTTCGGTAATAATCCACTGCTGTATTCACCACAATTACTCTAAACCATGATTTAAAAGAGTGCTTTGCGTTGAAATGCGTGATATTCTTGAACACTTTCATGTAAGCATCGTTTATTATTTCGTGAGCTTCATCGGTAGTGTAAGCATAGCGCATAGCAATACTCATTCCGTAGCCAAAAAATTGCTTGTAGAGTTTTTCCTGTGCTTTGGCTTTCCCCTTGGTACAATCGGAAATAATTTGTTCTATGTCGGTCTTTTTGTCCAGTAGTCCCACAATAAATTTTATTCCAGGGTATAAACTTCGTTTGTACTATTATTTATGATATGATAAATAATATGATTATAGACTGAATTTTCAGAATTAGTCAGCCATTTTAAATTAATGTTTATTTCTTGGCTAATATAGGCTTCGCAAGTGTCATTTCTTGCATCATGAGTTAGAATTATTTTTGTTTCGGCTAAACTGTCTGTATTTATTTGCTGATTCCAATATGCTTTGAAGTGGTGATTAGCACAGCCACCGCTAAATGAAACATTGCAAATCATCCAGTCTTCTATAAGGTAAGCCGAATCTATTTTAAATTTATCCGAAACAGACTTATTTCTTAGATTATTAAAGGCTACCGAATCGGCTATGAGTTCTACGTCCGTATTATTGCTATTCGGATTGGCCAAATCATCATAAGCCTTTGAGCACGAAATTAGGGCAATAAGTGTAATTATACCGGCTATAATTTTATTCATTTTTATTCTTTCTTTTCTTATGACGAAGAATAGGGGGGAAACGTTACAGTAGAAGGGAAAATTTTTTTTTATTCAGCAATTGGCAATATGCCGTTGGCACTTGCCAACGTGTTGCCTTGATAACTAGAACAGGCCAACGTTACGGGGCTAGCCAATTATCAATTAAACGTATTGTAGAACGGCATTGAAAATTTAGCATTAATAATTTACAATTATAAATAGGGCGCACAGCCGAGCTGCCACTTCAATCCCTTGCACAAGCAACCTTAAACTTTTGCATAACTTTCTAACCTGCCGACAGGCTGTTTACGATACTCGCACAAACGAAAAAGGGCAGTATAAGTCTTCTGTACGTTACAATAAATTGTGGGTAACCAACAGTATCAGCTATCATATTGTGTTCAACGGACAAAGAAATCAAACCACATGGAATATCAATAAATCGATAAAAGGCGCAGACGTGCTCTGGACAAATTACTACGGTGCAGGCAAACATAGTCCGAACGGAATGGATTTAACTTTTTATACCAATTGTATATACCACAATTTATTTTTTTAGTTGATACTGGTTTATGAATTTTATTTTTTAATATTTGCTTAATTTATTAATTATTAGAGTTTTGAAATTTTTAAAGATTACCGTTAATTTTTTTCTGTTTTTTACTCTCAATCTATTTTTTACATTTGCCCCCGAAAACAAAAAACACAATGACCAAAAATCGCGACATACGGAAAACAGATAGGCAAAGCCGAGCTATGAACCTGATAGGCAAGGTTTCTGTATGTAACATGGTTGTAGAGAGAGTAAACACTCCCAAAAATCTATTTTCATTTTGGGCAAAAATAAATATTTGATGATATAGCCGATTCCCATAATTTTTTAGCAAAATTGCACTGAATCGGCAAAAAAACTATTTACATTAACCTATTAATAGCTGAATTCAAGCTGCAAATGCAACTTTATTAGTGTTAATTAATATTTCAAATT
>CAYQXT010000343.1:0-4273 GCA_964421365.1 uncultured Bacteroidaceae bacterium | reverse complement strand
CTATTCGCAAGGTGCAGAAGTTTTCAGAACGCCTCCATGGATGAAAATTCTTATCCGAGATACTTATGATCCTTTTAGTTACGTGGAGAAGGGTAGGAGTGGAGCTATAAATGTGATTGATTTGTCTAATATTTATTCTTGTAGTTTTATTGAAACAATGGATTTGGGTAAAATAAATGAAAATGAAGGTTTTGAAGTTTTGGGTCGCTTTGATAATAGCGATATAAGGGGCTGTAATTTAATGGTGAATTGAAGATTGGATTTAGAGATTACTGTTTAGATTTGATAAATATGTGAGTTGGAGAGATTGTTCCAAAATAGAATTTTCAAGCTGCCTTTTTCAGGTGGTTAGCATCTGAGAAATCCTTTCAATGAATGCGGTTGCGCAAGGGATTGAAGCGATACCCCGCCGCAGTCTGAAGCCTGGCAAAACACGGCAAAAAAGAGTGTAGCGTTTAGCGGAACTTCTTTTTTGCCTTGTTTTTGCCGGCTGAGGCAAGGGGGAGTATAAGCGGAAAGCCCGCTCGTGCGCCCCCTAAATAATTACTAATGCCGTTCTACAATTTTTGAATACTGACTTCCGAATCTAGACTTCCAAGGCTCGAATCTTAATTAATAATTAGGCACATTTTTTTGTGAAAAAGAACAAAAAATGTATCCAATATAAAAACAAGAAAGAAATTATATCTTTGCCTTAAATTTAGAAAAAAATGAAAAAGCAGGCTCTAAGTATTTTATTATTTTTCCTTATTTCGATGCAAACCCTACATGCGCAGGATATATCATACCAGATTACTAATTTAATTTCCCAATCTGAAGCCGCTTGTCATGCTTCTGATTTTACAGGTGCTTTACGCTATCTTGACGAGGCAACAAGTAAAAATGGGCATAGCAACTTGCGAATACAGTATTTATATGCTAAAATCTATGTGGGTCTTAAAAGATGGCAAAAAGGCAAAACCGAAATACAAAAATATTACACTATGCATCCCAGTACCGATGCCTCAGAATATGGAGAAATAAAGCGTTTGGAGCAACAGGTTAACGAGCAGATTAATCTGGAAGATAACTTATACCGTCAGGCCATAGAAAATAAAGATATCGACATAATGAATGTTTACCTCTTAGACTATCCCGAGGGGAAATATTATTCTGTAATTAAAAATGCAATAGAAGGACTCAAAGGCGATGCGGTAGCTTGGCAAATAGCTAAAAATAAATCGAATACCAAAGCCTATTTCGATTATATTGACTTATATCCCGGGGGGCTTCATGCGATAGAAGCACAGCAGAGAATTGATAGCTGGGACAAAGCTGCATATTCTAAATCTCTGGAACTTAATACTCAATACGCATTAAAATATTATCTCACTAATTATCCTCGAGGTAGATATCGTAAAGAAGTAAAGCAACAATTGGCCATAAATATCGAAGAAGATACTTACCAAAAAGCTGTTTCCAGTCGGAAAATGGCTGATTACGAAAATTATTTGGACGAATATCCGGCCGGGAGATACGTTTTGGAGAGTAAAAAAATCTTAAAATCGGCATATATTTTTCAGGCCAAAAGAGCCGAGGGAGATAAAAACTGGAAATTAGCAAAAAATTACTACCATAAATATCTGTACAGATTTCCTAATGGTGCTGAAACCTCAAAAGCGACAAAAGGGCTAAAAAAGTGTGATCGTCGGCAGAAGCAAAGCGGTGCTTTTTATATGACCTATGTTTATGAGCGTAATGCGGGTATTGGAATAGCCTTTGGTGAGCTAAAAACAAAAGGATTGGGTTTTTATACGCATATACGCCTGAACACGGCCTATTTGAAAGGATATAAATCTCTATGGACTATAGATAACTCCGGTAACAGCAATAGTCCATGGGCCTTATCCCCTTTAAATGAATACGCTTATGGGAATTTAAAAGTTTCTTATGGTTATTCCTGGAAATTATTCTATCCTTTTTGGTTACACGGCGGTTTAGGATTTGCATTAAAGCCTGTTTATCAGCATATAGGAGAGATAGATGGTTCAGGTCAATTGTACGAAACCGTTTGGATGAAACGTACCGATTTATCCGCTTCAAAATTATTCTGGGAAGTTGGTACAGATTTTAAAATTGGGGAGTCATGGTTGTTTAAAATAGGTCTGGAAAGTATCAGTAGCAAAAATGTTTACCAGTTTGGTGTAGGCTTTGCATTTTAATTTTATACCGAATCGGTATCATTTTAGTTCTGTGTATTTTTGTAATATGCTTATTGGAAGTGAAGTAATAATTTTTTTCGGTGTTTTGAAGGTAGTTAGGTATTATTACTTAAAGAAAATTGGTATAAAAAAAACACGAAAAACATTTTTTTTATATCTTTGTAAGGCAAATAAACGATAAAGTCATGAACGAGGAAATTCAATTAATATTAGAAGATGCCCGGGAGAATATGCAAAAGGCTATTCACCATTTAGAAAAAGAACTAAGCTCCATAAGAGCCGGAAAAGCAAATCCACACATTCTGGATGCCGTTTTTGTTGATTACTATGGCACACCTACGCCGCTTGCACAGGTAGCCAATGTTTCGGCTCCCGATGCTCGCACTATTGCCATTCAGCCTTGGGAAAAGAGTATGATTGCTCCTATTGAGAAAGCTATTCTACAAGCCAACTTGGGTTTTAATCCACAAAATAACGGCGAAATTGTACGAATAAGTGTCCCTCCTTTAACAGAAGAACGCCGTAGAGATTTGGTTAAACAGGTAAAAACTGAAGGAGAAAAGGCCAAAATAGGTCTTCGTAGTGCCCGGAAAGAAGCCAATGATGAAATTAAAATCTCAGAAAAAGGCGGTACGCCGGAAGATATGGCCAAACGCGCAGAAGACAAAGTTCAGGAATATACAGATGAGTTTACCAAAAAAATAGACCAAATGCTTGAAGGTAAAGAAAAAGATATTATGACTGTATAATTTTACACTTAATTTCATACTCATACGATGACTTGAATACATTGTATGAGTTTTACTTACTCAGAATTATACTGTTCCGATATCGCATTTGGGATATTAAATCTTGTTCATTGCAAAACACAGTAAGTTATCAAAAGGTATTTACAAATTTTAGAAGCGGGTTAGTTGATATATAAAACTGTTTTTTTCCACTAAACAATTTCACTCTCCTTCGATAACTTAAAAACAACCTAAAGTTATAGGAAAAAAACTACTTTTGTTTTCAAAAAAAGAATATGAAACGTTTTTTATTTTTGCTCCTATTATTTCTAAATAGTTTTTGGCTTAGCTATGCGCAAAACAGTAATTACCCGCTTTTTATTTTTGAGGATAACTCATGGATAGATTCGGTGTATAACAGTCTGACTCCTGAGCAAAAAATTGGGCAACTATTTATGATAGAAGTGGCCAGAAAGGATGCCGACCTTGACCAAACCATCCAACTAATTGAAAAATACAATCCGGGTGGACTGATATTTTTTAAAAGCTCGGCCATGATAACAGCACAAAAGATAAACAGGCTGCAAAACATGGCGCAAACAAAAATGCTTACTGCCATAGACGGTGAGTGGGGGCTGGCTATGCGACTGGATTCTACCATGCGCTTTCCGGTAGCTATGGCTTTAGGTGCTACTCACAACGACAGTCTGATATTTCAAACCGGATATTGGATTGGCAAGCAGTGTAAATCGCTTGGTATAAATATGAATTTGGCACCTGATGTGGATGTAAATAATAATCCTAAAAATCCGGTTATCAACTACCGTTCTTTTGGCGAAAATCCTTATAAAGTGGCGCAAAAAGGGGTAGCTTTTATGCAGGGAATGCAAAAGGCCGGGATTTTGGCCTGCGCCAAGCATTTTCCCGGACATGGAGATACCGATATGGACTCGCATAAATCCCTTCCCGTTGTAAACAAAAGTTACGCACAATTACAAGAAACCGAGTTAATTCCATTTCAAAAAATGGTGGTAAATGGTGTGGCTTCGGTAATGATAGCGCATTTATCTCTACCTCAATTAGATAGTGCCGAACACGTTTCCGCCACTATTTCGCCAAAAATCCAAAGTATCTTGCGCGACTCTATGAATTTTCAGGGTTTAGTTATTACCGATGCACTGAATATGCAGGGGGTAGCAAAATACTTCCCAGAAGGGAAATTAGAAGTTTTAGCACTAAAAGCCGGTGCCGATATTTTACTCATGCCCCAAAATATTCCGGTAGTTATAAAAGCGATAAAAGAGGCTATTAAGAAAGGGGAACTTAGCCAAGCGCAAATTAACC
>CAYQXT010000342.1:0-4313 GCA_964421365.1 uncultured Bacteroidaceae bacterium | reverse complement strand
TGACGCTGCATATCTGCAGCATCGTACCTAATTACTCCACCTCCTTTAATCCCTGACAAAATCTGCTGAGATTCCACCAAACCAGAGCTACGCTTATTGGGTAAGTCAATTTGGGTTATATCACCCGTAACCACGAATTTAGAATTCATGCCCATTCTTGTTAAAAACATTTTCATCTGATTGTGGGTAGTATTCTGTGCTTCGTCCAAAATAACAAAAGCATGATCTAAAGTTCGCCCGCGCATATAAGCCAAAGGAGCTATCTGAATAATTTTTTCTTCCATGTAATCAAACAGTCTTTTAGCGGGAATCATGTCGTGCAAAGCATCATACAAAGGTTGCAAATAGGGGTCTAACTTATCTTTCATATCACCGGGTAAAAAACCAAGATGTTCACCTGCCTCTACTGCCGGCCGCGTGAGAATAATCTTGCGAACTTCCTTATTTTTGAGAGCACGTACAGCCAAAGCAATCGCCATATATGTTTTTCCAGTTCCGGCAGGACCTACTGCAAATAGTAAATCATTGCTTAGCTCTTTTTCAACCATTTCTTTTTGATGTTTTGTTCGGGCTTTAATTTGCTTACCACTAATAGTGTAAACGAGTACATCCTGCAAATTAAGTATTCCAAATTCATCAATATCCTCATTATTGAAAAATAGTTGCTCAAATTGTTGTTCACTAATAGAATTAAATTTTTTAAAATGTTCCAAAATTTTATTTATACGTTCTTCAAAACGAGAAACTTCATTCATTTCGCCAACAATTTTTATAATTTCGCCACGAGCAATAATCTTGAGTTTCGGAAAACTTTTTTTTATACGTTCTAACTTAGTATCATTGATGCCATATACAGTAACTGGGTCGATATGATTTAAATAAATAATTTTTTCAGTCATAAATAATCTTTAATTTTGCTGCAAATTAATACATTTTTCTGCAATTTTTTATATATTAACCAAAATAATTTATTTGAATGAAAATGCTCACTTTAATAACCGATTGGCAAAATCAAGACCATTATCTTGCGGTCTTAAAAGCACGGTTCTTGAGCGAGCAGCCAGACTTGAACATCATCTCTTTGTCTCACAATATACTAAAATTCAACAAGTTAGAAGCCGCCTTGATTCTTCGCAATGTGCTAGATTATTTTCCAGAAAACACCATACATCTAATTTCAGTAGCCTCGGTAGTAGACGCCGAACATAAGCCAATAATAGTTAAGGCTGCCGGACAATATTTTATCAGTGCTGATAATGGAATTTTACACTACGCTTTAAACGATTTTCCGAACGAGTTTTATTCATTAAACGAATTTTCGGAAACAAGTTTTCCGGCTTTAACTATTTTTGCGCCTATTGCTCTGCATCTGCTACAAAAAAAATCTTTGAATTTGATAGCAAAAAAAACGATTAACTATCAGCATCTTACGCCTTTTTTACCTTTTTACGATGAGTATCAAATTACCGGTCAGGTATTGTATATTGATAGTTTTGGAAATGCCATCACCAATATTTCTAAAGCATTATTTGATGAAATTTCGGCCGGAAGAGAATTTGCCATTTTACCAGGCACCGGATATTATAAAATAAGACAAATTTTTGCGGGCTACTGGCATGTCGAAGGCGGAGAAATGCTTGCACTTTTTAATTCTCAAAATTTACTAGAATTAGCTATAAATCAAGGAAATATAACCGAATTAATAAACTTAGAAATAAATTCAACCATTAAAATACAATTCTCATGATAATAAGATACGTAAAAATGTCATTTGAATCGGCTCATATAGCCGATTTTAAGAATTTCGAGAAATCAATTTACGACACCATCCGCGGTTTTAAAGGCTGCGAATATTTAGAAATTCTCCAAGAGGTGAACAATCCACAAGTTTTCTTTACGCATAGCCATTGGCGTTCCGAAGAGGACTTAAATAATTACCGGCATTCTGATTTTTTCCAAAAAACATGGGCTAAAACAAAGCAGTGGTTTAATGCAAAACCAGAGGTCTGGTCTTTGGAGAGTATCGCCGGTTAATAGAGAATGAGGGAGCTTTTTATTCACAGGTTTCCAAAGTGCCCTTAGGCACTTGGAAACGTCCAAAGCGATAAATTCGCCTATATTATTGAACACTCAAAGCCTTTAATAAGTACTAAGACCCATTTATTTGAATATTATATTTTTCTAACTAACTATTTTCTATCGACAAACAGTATTCACAATTAATAATTCACCATTATTTATAAACATCAACAATGAATTCAAAAAAGACAAAATTACAAGCCTTTTCTCGTTTGCTAAAAATAATGGACGAATTGCGCGAGCAATGCCCATGGGATAGTGTGCAAACCAAAGAAAGTCTCCGCACCCTCACAATTGAAGAAGTATATGAACTTTCAGAAGCCGTACAGAACAACGATTGGGAAAATATAAAAAAAGAATTAGGAGATGTACTGCTCCATATTATCTTTTACGCCAAAATAGGAAGCGAAGAAAAGAAATTTGATGTAGCCGATGTAATCAATGGAATATGCGATAAGTTAATTTACCGGCATCCACATATATATAGCGATATGAAAGTGGAAAATAAGCAAGACGTTTCGGAAAATTGGGAACAACTCAAATTAAAAGAGAAAAACGGCAACAAAAGTGTACTCTCGGGTATTCCTACCGGTATTCCTTCAATAATAAAAGCCTATCGTCTGCAAGATAAAGCCCGTGGCGTAGGCTTCGATTGGGAAAAAAGAGAGCAAGTATGGGAAAAAGTCGAAGAAGAACTAAATGAATTAAAAATAGAACTTTTGCACCAAGATAAAGAAAAAAGTGAAGAAGAACTCGGCGACTTTTTGTTCTCCTTGATAAATGCAGCCCGTTTGTATGATCTGAATCCAGACGATGCACTTGAAAAAACCAATAAAAAATTTATTCAGCGTTTTAATTATCTCGAAGAAAAAACCCTAAAAAAAGGAAAATCTTTGCACGAAATAAGCCTGAGAGAGATGGATATTTTGTGGAATGAAGCAAAAGAAGTAGCCCGAAAAACAAATTAAAGCTATTTTTTAAAAAAAATTGACCAAAACGTTAAATTTATTGAAAACAATCAATATGTTTAAGAACAGTTCATTTCTTTAATAAGCTATATTATAAAGCATTTTAGGATTAAAGGGTGTTTATATTCAAATATCTAAATGTATTGATTTACTTGTACAAAAACCTTAAACTATGTACTTTTGAATGCTTTAATTTACATACAAGAATAAATTAATTATAATATGACAAAGGTTATTAAGCTAAAGAAAGGGCTTGATATTCGTTTGCAGGGCAAGCCCGAGCAAATGCTTGCCGAAGCAAAATTACCATCTAAAGTTGGTCTGAAACCATCGGATTTTCCGGGTTTAACACCTAAGCTTCTTGTAAAAGTAGAGGAAACAGTGAAAGCTGGTAGCCCCTTATTTTACGACAAGTACCTACCCGAAATAAAATTTACTTCGCCCGTTAGTGGAAAAGTAAAGTCCGTTAATCGTGGCGAAAGACGAAGAATTTTGGAGGTCGTTATCGAGCCGGATGGAAAAAATGAAAGTTTAGAATTCAAATCAGGGAATCCCCTTGAAATGAATGCAGAAGAAATAAAAAAAAATCTTTTGGAAAGTGGATTATGGGCTTTTGTCAGGCAACGCCCTTACGCAATTGTAGCTAATCCTAAAAACACACCAAAGTCGATTTTTATTTCCACATTTGATTCCAGCCCTTTGGCACCTGATTATCAGTTTGTTCTAAAAAACAAATTAACTGCTTTTCAAATAGGCATAAATGCTTTATCAAAACTTACGGAGGGTAAGGTAAATCTGGGTTTAGATGCTAAAGTAGAAAATAATATTTTTGGAAGTATTCTAAATGCAGAGTTAAATTATTTCTCCGGGCCTCATCCTGCAAGTACTATTGGTGTACAAATTCATCATACCGACCCTATTAATAAAGGCGATATAGTTTGGTATGTAAATCCACAGGATGTAGTTAATATTGGGAAACTATTTGAAACGGGTAAGCTCAATACCGATAGGATTATAGCTCTTTCTGGCTCTGAAGTTTCTGAGCCAAAATACTATAAATCTTTCATAGGTGCGGAGATAAGCAGTTTAACCGCTAATACACTGAAAGAAGGCAAGAAAAGGATAATATCCGGCAGTGTTCTTTGCGGTGAGAAAGTAAACCCCGATACATTCCTTGGATTTTACGACTCACAAATTAATGTTATACCCGAAGGTGATGAACAGGAATTATTTGGCTGGGCCTTGCCCGGTTTTTCCAAATTCAGT
>CAYQXT010000341.1:0-4326 GCA_964421365.1 uncultured Bacteroidaceae bacterium | reverse complement strand
ACCGCTTTCATGGGGGCATTAGAAAACAGTGAAACTTTTGATACTGCTTTTAAAATTGCAAAAAGTAGAGTTGAAGCTATTACCATGAAACAGCAAATACCTTTTGTTGTGGATCTAAATACACAATTTTGACATTTGAGCGTGCTTGAGCAATGGTGAATTATTAATTCTGTTTGTTGCTAAAGAATAGTTTGTTTTCAAAAATAATATACCACTAAATATAGTCAGGGTGCTTATTACCTTAAAATTATTTAAATTAACTAAAATATTTCAGTTATGAGGTCTCTGTATCCGAAAACATACATTTTTTTTGCTTTTTTATTTTTACATATCTTGGTAAATGCACAAAATTTACCTATTCCATCGCTTGTAAAATTAAGCTATAATTTACCGGGAAATCAGCTAATATTAAGCTGGCAAGTGACTGATATAGATAAAATTGATGGGTTTATTATATATCGTACCGTTTTTAATTTTCAGGGTATTGCAGATAGTGCTTTTATGCCAGTTGCCCAGATAAATAATCCTTTTGCAACAGATTGGAATACAGATGCTGAAAATGGCTCTTTTGGATTTCCCGCATTAGATTCTACACAATATGTCTTTAAAGTGGCTTCTTTTAAAAATAATAAGGGAGTGACTGAGTATAGTGAACTCAGTGAAGCCGGAGCACCGCCTTTTTTATTTGTGCCTCAGCTAATTGAGTGTGGAGAGAAACTAAGCTTCCGCTGGAAACAAAGCTTAAATCAAACTATATTGTCTGGCGTACTTATCCTTGAAACCAAGAATTATAAGGATTCAATTTCCCTACAAAATAATACTGATAAGCTGGTATTTTCAATCCCAACTGAAATCTTAAATTCTCAGCTGAAGATACGTTATCAGGAGCAAACAATTGATTCAAACATTCGAGTTTCTAATATCCGTAGTATTAATCTTTTGGTAAGCCAAGAAATTGATTTATATATAGATAGTCTTGTTGCGGAGAACGATAAAGCGGCAGTATATTTCGATTTTAAGGATATTAACAAGCAGGTGCGACAAATAAGTATTCTCGAAAATGGAGTATTAATGGACACAATAGCATTATCTGAAAATAAATTTACCATCACTCCACTTAACAATTCAACATTATACACAATCCGTGCATTAAATGCCTGCAAACGAACTATTACACAGACGGCAAACTTTAAAGTTCTCTCTTTGATAAATAAAACGAGTGATACTAAAAAAAATATCGAGTTTTTACCCATTTTTTATTACTCCGATTCGGTAGAAATTCAACGATTCACAACCTATGAGTTTAGTGGTTCTCTTTGGGAAAAAAATCAGGAATTCAGCTATATTCCGAACTCTATTGTCGAAAATATTTCGTCAGAAACAGTCGAAAAAAAGTACCGTGCGGATGTTTGGTTTATAGATTTAAAAACCGGAAAGCAAGTTTATTTTCGATCTGATATTCTCAAAATTTCCAAAGAAGCTATCCTAAAAATACCTAACGCCATTTTTCTTTATGCGCCTGAGGAAAACGATAGGTATTTTAGTGTTTTGGCCAGATATATTTCTGATTTTGAAATAACTATTTATTCAGAAAATGGAACAAAACTTTATAATTCCCAGAATATTTCTTTTAAATGGCAGCCAGAAAATTCAGCCAGAGGTATTAGTCGTAAAATGTATTTCTATAGAATTGAATATCGAACAACAAATGGTAAAAAAACCAGAAAAGAAGGAAAATTTATCACTTTTTTTTGAAAATTGCTTCTTAAAAGCTTTCAAAAGTTTACTAAATTGCCTAACTTTACCATTCTTAAATAATTTTTGAGTATGCCGGATTTTTCTGAACAAGATAAAAAGCAAATAGCGTATTATTTTAACGACTTGGTTGGAGATATTCATCGGGAATTTACCGATCCTCAGATTCTTCAACTTCATAAAGCACTTGAAGTGGCTTATGACGGACATTTTGGTCAGGAACGGAAAATAAGTCATGAGCCCTATATCACGCATCCAATAGCAGTAGCTAAAATAGTAGCCAACGATATTGGTTTTGGATTGCAATCCGTTATATGTGCTCTGTTGCACGATGTAGTAGAGGATTCTGAAGGGAAATATACATTAGAAGATATTAAAGGTCTTTTTGGTGAGCAGGTAGCCGCTATTGTTGATGGTTTAACAAAAATGACCGGAGTAAGCCGGAGTGCAGATAAAAATGATTCCTTGAATATTGACCAGTCAGTTAAAGATGAAAAATTGACTACTGTTCAGTTAGAAACGCTTAAAAATGTAGCCCTTATCTCCATAAAAGATATTCGCGTAATTTATATTAAAATTGCCGACCGCCTCCATAATATGCGCACTATGCAGGGAATGCACGAAAACACAAAATTACGTAAAGCCGGAGAAAATGTTCTTT
Source organism: uncultured Bacteroidaceae bacterium (assembly GCA_964421365.1). GTDB lineage: Bacteria > Bacteroidota > Bacteroidia > Bacteroidales > DYOH01 > CAYQXT01. The sequence continues at coordinate 1,910 of CAYQXT010000341.1, read as the reverse complement.
TTTATGCACCTTTTGCGTTTCGGCTTGGATTGTATTTAATAAAAAAAGAACTCGAAGATTTAAGTTTTCAGATAAATAATACCAAAGATTTTCGGATTTTGGCGAAAGTTATTACAGAGGAAGAAGCTAAACGACAGCCTGTTTTTGATGAATTGATATCCAAAATTAATGATAAATTAAAAAGTGAGAGCGTAGATATTCGAACCGAACTTTTTTCTAAATCATATTATTCTACATGGTTAAAAATGGAGGCACGGAATTGTCCCTTCGATGAAATTTATAATCAGAGAAGTATTCGAGTTATCTTTGGCTCTTCATCGGATACCTCCATCGAACGACGTATTGCCTATCAAATTTATGCCGAAATAACCAGTATCCTTCAAATCAAAGAAGATAGCTGGCATGATTATATAAAGGAAGCAAGACGTAATGGTTTTCAGGCCTTTATATTTAGTGTCTTTGGCAAAGACTCCCTTAAATTTTGTGAAATTCAGATTATGAGCGAACGAATGAGACAAATTAATGATTATGGTCCTTTGTCTATCGCTTCTAAATCTTATTTTTATGATGATAGTTTTAGAAAAGACTGGATAAAAAAATTAATCCGTCAACTTAAAAGCCCTTCTGATAATGCTTTGGATTTTGTTAGTAACTTATCACTAGAATTTCTTAGTGAAATAGTTGTCTATTCTCCTAAAGGACAGCCTTTTAAATTGCCGCGTGGAAGCACTGTTTTAGATTTTGCATTTTTATTACATACCGATTTGGGCTTTAAGTGTATCGGTGCAAATGCCGATGATTATTACGTTTCTAATTTTTATTGCCTAAAAAAAGGGCAGCGTATATTCATTTATACTAATGATAATGCGAATGTTACAGAAGATTGGCTTAGTCATGTACAAACAACGCGAGCCAAAGAGGCCATAAGTAATTATTTGAATAAGAGGAAATCGGTAAATATAAAAAAGGGGAAAGCTATTTTTAATACTATTATTACTGATACTGGTATTATCGATCGTCGCAAAATTCTTAGCAATATATTAAGATATTATCAACTTAAAGAAAATGAATTTTATGTACATATAGATAAGGAAATTATTCCAAAAGATGAAATTTACAGGCTAATTAATAAGAATTCCTTAAAATCGAATAATAGCTTTTGGCAGAATATATTTCAACGGACAAACGAAAATTCTTTTTTGCCTATAGAGACTAGTTCGGAGATAGATCCTAAAAAGTCCTTTGCTGTAAATCCCAGTTTAATCTATCGTGATTATTTCATTGCACACTGTTGTAATCCCATTCCTGGAGATGAAGCAGTTATCTTTCTAAATAGGCATGGAGCAAAAATAATTCATAAAAAGCAATGCAAAACAGCCATTCGTTTGATGGGTATTCAGGGACGAAAATCAACTTCTGTTAAATGGATAAATGTTTCCTCCCTTAAATTTCCCGCCAAAATTCAACAACAAGGTAAGGACAGGCAGGGTTTAATTCTTGATTGTATGGAAATTATAACCGAGAATATGGATATAAATATGTATTCTGTTAATTTTAAGAATATTCAAAAAACAAAATTTATTGGTGAAATTGTTTTTTTTGTTCCTGATTTAGAAAATCTGAATAAACTCATTGCTCTGTTATTAAAAGTTAAAAATATTGATAAAGTAACACGAATTGATAAATTTGAAATAGAAGATTGAAATAGAAAGTAGAAATTCAGGAGTCGAAAATCAGTAATCAGCAACTTGTAACAAGAAAATAATGCTTTTAAATAATTCAAGTGAAAAAGAAATAAGTAGGTATAGAGAAGAGTTCTCTCTTTTTATACAAAAGTCTGGTAATAAATCGTTAAGTAAAAATGAAGAAAAGATTTTATCCGCTTTTGACTATGTCAGTGATGTTTTAAG
>CAYQXT010000340.1:0-4333 GCA_964421365.1 uncultured Bacteroidaceae bacterium | reverse complement strand
ATTATCCCCGATGATGTACAAACTCTGGATGCCAGAAAGAGCGGAATAGGCTCATCCGATGGGCGTTTGGCCGATACGCATATTACTCCTTCTAAAGATTCAGTTAATCTGGCTATGTATCGTATCTGGCATACCAAAAGACCTGCAATAATTGTTGGATATGGAGCGCGTAATAATATGCCTCAGATTGTTGCTTTTGCGGAAAAATTAAAAGCACCTGTTTTGACGACTTTCAAAGCCAAAGGGCAAATCTCTGATATGCATCCTCTTGCTGCAGGGGTATTGGGCAAAAGTGGAACACCTGTTTCGGCTCATTTTATGAATACCGCCGACTTACTTATTGTTTTTGGAGCTTCTTTCTCGCAACATACCGGCATCGACAAGCAGAAACCCATCATTCAGGTAGATTTTGACCAGATGACTTTAGCCAAATTTCATGCAGTAGATAATCCAGTTTATGGCGATGTGGGAATTACGGCCAATTTATTTAGTGAAAAATTAGGGACTTATGGCCAGTCAGAGATTGGTATCGTAGAAATTGCCCAACGAAAAAAAGCATGGAAAGAAGAAAAAAACAAGCGAGGTAAAGAAAAAAGCGATAAAGGCCTGAACTCTATCTTTATCTTTGATAAACTATCGCAATTAATTCCCGAAAATGCGATTATCAGTCTCGATGTAGGTAATAATACTTATTCATTTGGTCGCTATTTTGAATGCAAAAATCAACGGGTTATACTTTCGGGTTATCTCGGTTCCATTGGTTTCAGCTTTCCGGCTGCAATGGGGGCTTATTATGCCAAACCGGATAGTCCAATTGTTTCGGTTAGTGGTGATGGCGGTTTCGGACAGTATATGACCGAGTTTAATACAGCCGTACTTTACAAAATGAATATGACTCATATATTACTAAATAACAGTGAGTTAGGTAAAATATCTAAAGAACAGCGTGCGGTAAATATGCCAATTTGGCAAACAGAGTTGAATAATCCGAATTTTGCCGAATACGCAAAGCAATGTGGTGGCTTTGGAATTAGAGTCAGCAAAAATGAAGAGCTGGAAGAAGCCGTAAAACAGGCCTTAGCCTATGATGGACCTGCAATTGTTGAAATTATTTCAGACCCACTGTTGACCTAAAATTGATTAGCAACGGCAGAAATGCCGTTGCATTTTTGTAACTAACTATTTTCTAAAGCAAACAGCATTCACCATTAATTTTTACCTATTGTGTCTTCTTTTCTTACGTTCTTCTAAACGGGCTTTTTCTGTATCCGATAAGAATTTAAAGCGTAAGCCCAAAGTAGCTCCGGCAGAAACTTCCTTGTGAAAAGAGCCTTGGCCATAAGATTTATAGTCTAACTCAGGACGAACGAAAACACTAAATCTCCGGCTCCCAAATTCGGCTGTAATACCCACATTCGCCAGACTGGCCGTTGTGTCTACTTTTGTGCTGTCCTTTGCATTGCTGAAAGCGCCTAATTTTATGCCTACACCTAAATTCACCGGACTCCAGCGAAACAGCATCCAATCATACATCAGATAACCTACTGTAACATTTGATGTTTGGCCAAATGCTAAACTTCCCAGATTTTCAGGCGTAAGAAAAAGTATTTTGCCAAATCCTATCCCGATTCGATGATGTCTTATTTTAAATAAAATATCAAAATCATTGGAAAGATAGGCACCTGAATTAACAATATTAGAGCTAATAACTGCTCCGGCTCCAACTCCTAAGCCAAGAATTGTGGCATCTATTTTGCTTTTTGAGGCAGATTTTGTCTTATCCGAAGAGGTTTTTGCATCATTCTGCTCTGTTTTTGTTTTGTCTTGTGTTTTTTTTGTGTCGCCACCCTTACGGATTATCTGCGAAAAGGCCGAAAAACTTATTAACATCAGAAATACAATTACTACACTTTTTTTCATTTTCATTTTTTTAAATTAAAATTCTAAAGCATTATTAATATATTCATTAAATGGCTTTTGTACCTTAAAAATTTCCATTAACCTCGACTTTAAATCATTGGCCAACAAATCATCGTCACTTAAAGGTTTTATGGCCAAGTATTCTTTGAATCGGATTAAATCAATAAATTCAAAATCGCGAGGAAAATCCCGAGGAAAAGTTTTAAGTTTAGCACCGGTAAGTTCCTTAAAAGTCTTCGTGAAATCATGGGCTTCAATAATCTTTTTAAAAGCCTTTGGATTATTGTAAATTGCTGTTCGTATTGCATTTAACGTTTTTGAATCGGGGCTATGCACGCCTCCGCCGGCAAAGGCATCTCCGGGTTGGTAATGTAAATAATAACCTGCACTTATTGATTTTCTTCCGCCGACAGCCATATAAGCACCGAAATGAGTTTTATAGGGCGTTTTGTCTTTAGAGAAACGAACATCTTTGTAAATTCTGAAAATGCAGTCTTTGGAAGTTAACCCGGCTACTCCCGAATCAATCTTAGAAATCTCAGTTATCAGCTTATCTGTGAATTCTCCAAATTGTTTTTTTAACTTATCATATCGGGCTTTGTTAGCTTTAAACCATTCACGATTATTATTCTCTTTTAAATCAAGCAAAAATTTAAAAATCTCTTTCATGTATACCAATTTTTGATTAAGGGTATAAGATATCAAAAAAAAATGAAATAGGCCGAATATTTATGCTCATATAGACTCAAAAATTACTAACAAGGTCTTTATTTGTCAGAATGATTTGATTATTTGGTAGTGTGATGTGAAACAGATGGTTATGAATGGTTATAAAATTGTTATAAAATTGTTATAAAATTGTGAAATTGTTCAGACATAAGCTCAGTAACAATAAATAACTGCTAAATAACAATATATTACAATTTATAACTGAATAATCTGTCCACAATTAATGAATTTCCAACAAAAAAGGCTTAATCAGAAAAATTAGTTGATTAGGCTGTGTCTGATAGAATATAGATTTGGTATTAAGCATCCTGAGATGTTTATTTTTGTATTATATTTTGTGAGTTAACGATAAACAGAATTAACAATTCACCATTCTTTAAGGCTGTTTTATGGGGTCAAAAAGTTTGGTTATTTAGTTTTGTTCTTTTTGTGTAATGCTTTGCTCTCGGATAAACAGCAACCATCTATTAGTTTCTCAGTAATAATCCCTTGGAAAACAGATAGTATAGCCATTACAAGAAGAAGGGTGATGGAATAAATCCAACCAAAATAGAGTAAAAGAATGGGAAGCCACTGCAATTTTATCCCTCGGTTATAAATAAAACTGACTATAAATTTATTTTTAACCCCTTTTTTCTGCAAATCTTTTAAAAGCGGATACCAGATATATATGGAACCAATGGAGAGGATTCCGGCAAGTATCGTAATCAGCCAGCCTTTAAATCCGGCATCATCACCCATATATTTTTGTAATTTTTCATTGTCAATATATAGGTTTATCAAGAGCATTATTAAATATACAATAACAAAAATAGGGGCTATTTCTTCCAATAGTTTAATATAGCTAATAACTATAAGCATAGATTTATCCGGTACAATAAAAGAAATAATCGCATAAATAATTAATACCGAAAGAAGAAAATACCAATTTTTATATGATTTTTTTTGTTTTTTACTCTTATTCATTTTTGTCATTTTAAAAAGCACTAACGATTAATACAGTAATAATAGCTGCAATTATAGCCATAAAAAAAGCGCAAATATTCCTAAAAATAGCAAACCTTTTTCCCAAAATTATTGCTTCTGCTGGAGCTTGAATTAAGCCTACCGTAACCCATGCCACAAGGAAAGCAGTAACAGCCACTAGGCTTACACCACTGGATAATAATTCATCGCCGATTATATATCCGGTAATTGGGTTTCCTATTAAAATGCTACCAAGGATATCGCCTATTAAAGAGTCGGCAAAAATATTTCCTCTAAATAAATCTTGATAGAAGGAGTCGGGAATCGTATTCATAAGAATGCTCACCAATAATAACATTCCCAATAGTATAGGTAACATATTTAGAATAACTTTCAGTGCTTGTTTATTCGATTTTTTAATTTTTTTTCTATTTATCATCTGAGTTTTATAAGTAGGAACTAAAGTACAATCAATAAAATGAAAAATAAGTATTTCATTCACATTCAAAATAAGCATAAAGATAGGATACCAGTTTGGTGTCAGCTATCCGGCAAATACTTTATTTCAGAGCTCTAAAGTATCCTTTTTTTTGAGATAATAAAATTTATGTTCTATTCTCCAATAGTTTAATTTGTTGTTAGCCGCCTTTGTTATTGCAAAATTTATCCTCACAATATTACGGAATAGAATAAAAACTTATTATATATCGTTATATTT
>CAYQXT010000339.1:0-4415 GCA_964421365.1 uncultured Bacteroidaceae bacterium | reverse complement strand
AGACAGAAGAGGCCTGGGTTACAGGTTCGGGTATGGCAGCCATAACCACAGCTATCTTACAGATTTGTAGCAGTGGTGATCACATTGTAGCTTCTGCCGTTGTTTATGGTGGCACCTATGCTTTCATGAAAAATTGGCTTCCACGCTTTAATATAGAAGTAAGTTTTGTTAATCCAACTGATTTGGACGCTTTTAAAAAAGTCATTAAGCCCAATACAAAAATGCTCTACGTAGAGACCATGAGTAATCCCCTCTTACAAATTGCCAATATTCCTGAATTAGCAAAAATAGCCAAGCAAAATAAGGCTAAACTTGTGGTGGATAATACTTTTACTCCCATGATTTTTACGCCTAAGATATTAGGCGCTGATATTGTAATTTATAGTATGACTAAATTCATAAATGGTAAAAACGATTTAGTCGGTGGAGCTATTTGCGGCGATAAAGAATTTATTAATGATATAATTGATGTAAATAACGGAACAGCCATGCTTCTTGGGCCTGTTTTAGATCCTTTACGTTCTTCCGGTATCCTCAAAAATTTGCACACCCTGCATATCCGTATGCAAAAGCACAGTCTGAATGCAGCCTATATTGCACCTAAATTCAGAGAATTAGGTATTAAAACAATCTATCCTGGAACAAAAAATCATCCTCAGCACCAGCTGATGACCCAAATGATGAATCCCGATTTTGGATATGGCGGAATGATTGCCATCGACCTTGGAACAGCCGAAATGGCTGCAAAAGTTATGGAAAAAATGCAGGACAAAGATGTAGGATATTTAGCAGTAAGTCTTGGTTATTTCAAAACTCTTTTCAGCAATTCTGGCAAAAGTACTTCATCGGAAGTACCCGAAGAAATTCAGCAGCAATTTGGCTTAACACCCGGATTAGTTCGTTTTAGTATGGGTTTAGATCACGACATAGAAAAAACATGGCAGAATATTAAAGATTCACTTTATGAAAGTGGATTTTTGAAATAAAGAACATCCATTAAGCCTTCCAAATTTTTCAGACCTTCCAATATTTTTATATTTGGAAGGTTTTTTATAAACGCTCATTAAAGCCACAAATGCAGTTTTGGATAAATTGTAAATTAAAAATAGAACATCTGCAACCATTAGCTCTCGTAAAAAGATAGAAAGCCGTTTGTGTGAAGCCGTTGCCATACGCGAAGCTGTAATAAACGCGATGGTACACAATGATTATACCAGAGAGATACCGCCCAAATTTAAGATTTTCCCCGACCGTTTGGAAATTACCTCTTATGGAGGTCTTTTCGAAGGTATGAGTAAAGATGATTTCTTCTCTGGGCTATCCCTTCCCAAAAACAAAAAACTAATGCAAATTTTTAAGGATTTGGATATGGTTGAGCAACAGGGTTCAAGGATGCCTCTAATATTAAGAATTTATCCGAAAGATTGTTTTGTTTTTGGAGACAGCTTTACAAGAATGATTTTTCCATTTAAAAGTTCGTTAAGTGTAACCAAACAAGTAAGCGAACAAGTTAAAAGATTAATTTTTAAAATTGAAACAGGAGAATATTCAAACAATGAGTTAATGAAAAATATTGAATTAAAACACAGACCAACATTCCTATATCAATATTTGCAACCAGCATTAAATTTAAAACTAATAGAAATGACTATACCTGAAAAACCGAATAGTAGTAAGCAAAAATACAGACTTACGGAGTTGGGCAAGTCATATATAAAAAAAAAAATTAAAACGAATTGGCTCTTTAAATCCATCAGACCGGTATTATCACAAGGAATAATAACATCTATAAAGTATTTTTACTTAATTCACTATTAGTTAGTTAATTATATAAAACAATATTATATATAAATCTGTGTTCATAAAGAACAGAATCTTAGTTCATTAATTCAGCATTCAGGAAAAGTGTTGTAATTTTTTTACATTTTCCACTAAAAAATATATCTTTGTGTCGATTTCAAAATTATTGGGGTGCCTTAATACTACGGGCTGAGATCATACCCTTTGAACCTGATGCAGGTAATGCTGTCGCAGGGACAATAAGACGCCTCCTTATTATATTTAAAAAAATTAAACCGATGAAAAAAATTGTATTTTTTGGGGCCATGCTTTTGCTAGTATGGCAATTAAACGCACAAATTGTGCTGAGTGGTAAAATTACCGACTCTAAGGGGCAAGCTCTTCCGGGCACAAATATTAAAATCGAAAATTCTTTTCGTGGAACTTTCTCTGATGCAAATGGAGATTATTCCCTAAACTTTAAGAAAAAAGGAAAGTACACTATTGTTGTTAGTTTTTTGGGCTATGAGAAACAAACTAAAGAGTATGAAGCCGAGACAAGTGGGAAATTGGATTTTAACTTAAAAGAAAATTCAATACTTAGCGAGCAAGTAATTGTTAGGGCTACACGTGCCGGAGATAAAGCTCCTTTAGCCTATACCAATGTGGATAAATCGACCATTGCTGCACGCAATTCAGCCAAAGATATTCCTTTTTTGCTACAAATGACCCCTTCTTTAGTTACGACCTCGGATGCCGGTGCTGGCGTTGGCTATACCGGTCTAAGCATTCGCGGTAGTGATATTAGTCGAATAAATGTTACTATAAATGGAGTGCCACTTAACGACCCTGAGTCTCACGGTGTTTGGTGGGTAGATATTCCCGATTTTGCATCTTCACTGAATTCCATTCAGATACAGCGAGGAGTAGGAACTTCTACCAATGGTGCCGGTGCTTTTGGAGCAAATATTAACCTTCAAACCACTGAGTTGAATAAAAAAGTCTATTTTCAATATAATGGAGATGCAGGCTCTTTTAATACGCTTAAAAACTCGGTATCTGTTGGTACCGGCCTTCTCAAAAACCACTTTACGCTTGATGCACGACTTTCGCAACTGCATTCCGATGGCTTCATCGACCGCGCTTATACCGATATGACAAGCTATTTTCTGTCGGCTGCCTCCTATGGCAAAAAAAGTATGCTCCGGTTTAATTATTTTGCCGGACACGAAAAAACCTATCAGGCATGGTGGGGTGTCCCTAAAGTGCGCCTTGAAAATAATTTGGCCGGAATGCAAGAATATGAAAATAATTGGCTTTTTACACACGAGCAAACCCAGCACATGATTAATTCTAATTCACGTACCTATAATTATTATACTTATGATGACGAAACAGATAACTATTGGCAACAACACAATCAGCTTATCTATTCTTATCAACTAAATAGAAACCTGAATTTTAATGCCGTGGCGCACTTTACGCACGGTGAGGGCTATTACGAGCAGTATAAAAAAGATGATAAATTCTCAAATTATAATCTTCCACCTGCCATTTATGGTACAGACACGATAAAGCGCAGCGACATTATCCGCCGGAAATGGTTAAGCAATAATTTTTACGGCTTTACCTATAATGTCGAGTATCAAAATAAGGACTTATCCATTTATTACGGAGGAGCTTGGAATCAATATATCGGCGGGCATTATGGCCGAATTATCTGGGCTAAGGAAGCTCAAAACATTCCGATACGCTACCAATGGTACGATAATACAGGCTTCAAAACAGACTTTAATAATTATCTCAAGGTAAATTATGAACTTTTTGAAGGCTTAAATTTGTACGGTGATATGCAATTCAGGCAAATTGGCTATAAAATTTACGGAACACATGATGATTTGCGTCAATTGAAAACCGATACACTATATAATTTCATTAATCCTAAATTTGGAATATTCTATTCGATTAACAATAATCACTCTTTGTATTTGTCGTACGCCATAGCCCATAGAGAGCCGAGCCGCAATGAATTCAGAGATGCCGAACAAGGAAAAACTCCAAAGCCCGAAACACTTCGCGATATAGAAACCGGATATAAACTGCATCTTAATAAAGCGGCTTTTGAAGCCAATTTTTATTATATGAACTATAAAAATCAGTTAGTAAATACCGGTAAAATCAATGATGTTGGCACTGTAGTAAAAGAGAATGTTTCAGAAAGCTATCGCATTGGAATTGAACTCATTGGCGGCTTTCAAACAAAATTTGGATTACAATGGAATGCCAATTTAGCACTTAGCCGCAACAAAATTAAGGATTATACTACTTATGTAGATGATTGGGATAATGGCGGTCAAATTGCAGAAAATTATACGGAAACAAATATTTCTCTCTCGCCTAATATCATTGCGGCTAACAATTTTAGTTATGAACTAGCCAAAAATATAAATTTAAGTTTCGACAGCAAGTACGTAGGCAAACAGTATATAGATAATACATCCAATGAAGGTAGAACCATAGATGCTTATTTTATAAATAATTTATCTATTGGCTATCAGTTTAAAAGCAAATATTTTGAATTTTTGAAGCTAAATCTGAGTGTAAATAATATTTTTAACGAAATGTATGAAACCAAT
>CAYQXT010000338.1:0-4429 GCA_964421365.1 uncultured Bacteroidaceae bacterium | reverse complement strand
AATAGGAAACACCATTTATTATGAAAACGAGGTTCCTTTAGAGGTTATTGGTGTTTTTAGAGATTTACCTGAAAATTCGCATTTGAAAATAGGTTTTTTGGCTTCTTTTGCCACCACACATCTCGAAAGTTTTGATAATTGGGTCTGGAACTCTGCCTGGACTTATGTGCAGATACCTAACAAAAAAATCCTAAATGATTTAATCGCATCCTTTCCGGAAATTATTAATAAGAATTATTTTGAACCGGAAAAGAATTTTATTTCTTTTAGTTTACAAAATATATCCTCTATTCATCTAAATTCTGAATTACAGAATGAAATATCGGTAAACAGCCGGCAGGAGTACATTTATATTTTGTGTTTTTTAGCAGTGGCAATTTTTGTGAATGCCTTAATTAATTTTTTTAATTTAACGGTCAGTCAGGCAGATAAGCGCCGAAAAGAATTTTTTGTAAAAAAAGTATTGGGAGCGCAGGCTGAGCAGTTATTCCGCCAACTGTGGTTCGAGAGTTTTTTGATTAGCTTTTTAGCGTTATTTGTGGCTTTTGTGTTAGCCGAATGGTTTATGCCATTTTTAAATGCTTTGTTCCAGCAAAAAATAGATTTTTATGCGATTGTTGGTTTTACTTTTTTTCTCTTTTCTGTTTTAATTACGACCTTACTTTCTGGCCTTATCGCATTCTTGGCCTATAAAAATGTGGAGAAAACTAAGCCTATCAATTTCCGTAGGCAGCGCTGGCAGAAGTTCAAAAATTACATCAGCCAAACGCGGATTTTGATTTTTATTCAATATACTCTGTCTGTGAGTTTTTTAATTATTGCTCTGTTAAATATCAAACAACTGTATTTTATTTTGAATACTGATTTGGGATTTCGTACTGAGGATGTAGTTATTGTTCCGGTTTTTGATACTCCAATAGCTGATAGATTCTCGGATTTTAGCAAGGAAATAGTAAAAATAGGGGAAATACAGTCTTTTTGTGGAATAGATAATCTTCCCGGACTCAGTTTTCAGGCTCATAAATTTTCTATTAAACAGAGCGGTAAATTGAATTCTATGTATATTCCGACCATTACTTTCTGGCATGATTTTATGCATACTTTTGATATTCAGATTAAAAAACAATTATCTGATACTTCATCTCATTTTTTTATAAATGAAAAAATGAATCAGTCCTCTGATTTTATTCCTAAACATAAATTTCTGGGAAAAATAATAAAATCTATAGAGGGAAATCAAAAAATTACCGGAATTGTAAAAGATTTTCAGATAAATTCTCTTTTTCAGCCTAATTTGCCTCTGGTAGTAAAACAGGGAAAGGATAAAAATTCATGGCAAATAAAGTACTTGGCCATTTATATCCCCAAAGCAGGGCAACGGGTGGCTATTGATAAATTAAAGAAGATTTGGAAACATTTTGTGCCCGAGAAATATCTTTATTTTCAGAATTATAGAGGTGTTTTATCGGTAAGGTATCATAATGAAAAGATTTTTGCTTTATTATTGTTTTTCTTTTCACTTGTGAGTTTTGCGATTTCATTGCTCGGTTTGGTCGGGCTCACGGCTTTTATGACCGAGCAACATACGCGGAATATAGCTATTCGGAAAGTTTTGGGTGCTTCTCTTACTGCCATTATCCAGCTATATTTCAAAGAATTAATATGGATTTTGCTTTTTGCCACTCTTTTTGCCTTTCCGATATCGTATTTTACCATGAATTGGTGGCTGAATGTTTTAGTCATAGAGCCAAAAATTAGTTGGTTTTTGTTTATCGAAGGTGCTTTGATTGCTCTGACTTCGGCATTTATTATTATATTTTATTTTTCGTATCGTGCTTATAATAAGCAGATGTTAGAGGCTATAAAATATGAGTAAATGAAATATTCTTAAGCACTTGATAGCAGCTATGCATAGATATTTTGATTTATAGATCTGTTTGGTCTAAAAACCGGTCGGACGGATAGATTTATTAAAACTGTAAAGATATACAGCTCATTTACAATTGATTATTGCGTGATGCTTTAAGGAATTAGTCGAATCGGAAAGTATCATAAAATAGTTTCCGATCCAAGCATTCATTTTTTAGAATATGGTTCTTATCAGTTTAAAAGGATTTAAGTAACTGATATTTATACTAAATCGTATTTGTTGCAATTGGTTTATTTTCAGTGCTTTGTTTTGTTCGTGAACGTCCTCAGAAACGACTAAAGGCATATAAACTGTTAATATGTTTTTCAGTAAAGAGAGTTTCATTCCAGCTTCCCACTCCAACTTATTTTGATTGAAAGGATAGGCATGTGAGAGATAAGAAATATTGCTAAATAATTTGAATGGCAGCCATTTAGGCAAGAAAGGAATATCTGCTTCCAGTCCTCCCGACAGTAAGAAATTCTGAGTATAAATGTTTGAGACACTGGCAAAAGCGCCTTCTGTTTCTGAAAATTGGTGCGATAGTGCATCGCTTGGACTAAAACCGGTGAATCGGCTTAAATATGTCTGTTCATAAAGATAATCGTTTGTTGGTGTATTTCCGCTTAGGTGCAGCGCATATATTGGCGAGTCGATATTGGGTTTGTAGAGGAACGAAGCCCCAAATAAGCGAAAAGTAAGGCTGTTTTTTTGGTAAAAATTAAAACTGTAATTTAGTATAGTTGATATTTTGGCTTGTTTTGAGTTTGCCTCTGCGTAAGCGATAACGGAATAAGGATTATTTGCATTATTCAAATACCTATATTTTATTGTAAAAAAAGAATTATATTTTTGAGCCTTAGATTCCTGAATTGTTGAATAATCTGTTACCAAGTAATGATTTAGACTAAAGGATTGTTTTATTTTATAGAATACTTTTTTGGGTTTGATTATAAATTTTATTTGACTGTGCAGACGCTGAAAATTCTTGTTTGCTTGGCTTTTGTAGGCATATTGTAATCCCGATACAGAAATATCTACTGATTTAAATATTCCGGCATAGGGCAAAATATGATAAACTAAACGGGCACTTCCGGCCAAATCTTTTGAGCCGAAAGAATACATGGGTATAAGTTGATATTCAAAGGTTTTAGCGGGTAAAACGCTGTTGTAAAATACGAGCCCAAGCATATATTTATTGTGAATATTCCAGCCCATAGCAGGCAGAAAATTTATTTGTGTTTTGTCGCTGTTTTCGAGTAGGCCGAGCATTTTAAATTTTAAGGGTTCTATCTTTCGGAAAATTCCCGAAGTGCGAAGCGTATTATTCATAGGATTAAATTCGAGCATATCTCTGTTGGCATCAATTTTTAAGACAGAAATATTCTTATTTTCTGGCAAATTTAGGTATTTTCTCCCTTTAAATCCATCATACCACTTTGTATAGACTATTTTTCCCTTTGAAATACCACTAATGGAAACCGGCGATTTTACAGCGCCTATATTTTTCACTAAAACCTGATTATTCTTAATTCGTTTTATTTTATAATCCACCCGATGACGGGTTTTCAATAGATCGTTAAACAACCACGACAAATCGCTGTGTGTATGTGTCTCAAAAACCTTTTGCATATCTTCTGGATAGGGATGCTTAAATTTCCATTGCTCGAAAAAATCGTGCATAGCTGAATCAAATTTAGCTTCACCCATATCTTCTAACAAATAATCAATAATACGCGCTGTTTTCATGTAAACAATAGCACCATAATTTGCCATAGTATAATCATCAGACGTTAAAGAATCCGCTTGGTCGGAGTTGGTTCTTGCCAAAGCGAGGTAAGAAAGTAGTTGCATATCTTTATAATCTATTTTGTCGAGATTGTAATAGTGTTTGATAAATTTTGGAATAGCCATACCTTCAAAATAAGAATTATTTTTAGGGTATTTCGTGCGCATATATCGTGCTTCGGCAAAGCTGTTTATTCCTTCATCCATCCATGGATAATCGCGTTCGTTGAAACCAAATATTCCGTAATACCAGTTATGTCCCACTTCGTGCATAATTACTTGTTCTAATTCTCTATCGCTCGAACTGCCACCAATGACCGTAACATTTGGATATTCCATTCCTGCCCCGGCAGTTAGTGCTGAAAGCACAGCCGTACATTGTTTGTATGGATAATCGCCATTCCATTTAGAATAATAATAAAGCGCATCCTTAATATATTCGTTAGCTTTCACCCAATATTTTGCACCGTAATTAGGAAACATAGCCCAAGTAGTAACTTTTCGTTTGCTGTAAGGTAATGTAACTTCGCTTTTTAGCACATTGAAACGCTTATCTGCAAACCATGCAAAATCGTGTACTTTATGCTGAACGTAGCGAATGGTTTTTAAGCTTGTGTCTGAGAGCGGAAAAGCTTTGTCTTTGGGCTTAAAAGTTTTTTTGAGAGCTGTTATTTTCGCGAGCGAGTCTAAGTAGTTTATTTCGCTCTGATTTTGTAAATCGCCGGTGGCACC
>CAYQXT010000337.1:0-4438 GCA_964421365.1 uncultured Bacteroidaceae bacterium | reverse complement strand
CTGGTCGATATATTTTTTCACCACAGACAATCCAATACCACTCGATTTTTCATTTCCTGTTGGTCTAGCACTAAAAGTTCTAAAATTTTTAAATAACTCTTTTAATTCTGTTTCTTTAAAACCCTGACCATTATCTTTTACACTAATAAGCAAAGTATCCTCTTTCAAAAGTTCTTTTATCCAGATATTAGATCTGTAAGGTGCAAATTTAATTGCATTCGAAAGAAGATTATCAAGTATTTGAATTAAATACGAACGGTCTGCAAAAATTCTATATTCGGAGTTCGATTTTTGAAAATTAACACTAATTTCTTTACTTTCAGCTTGTTGCTGATATTCACTTATCAAATTTTCTATAAGTTCAGTAGCTTGCATTTTTTCTACTTTTAGATTACTCTTTTTGCCTTCTATAGCCTGAACATCCAGAATTTTACTAATCATCTCATTCATCCGCCATAAAGAGCTACGCAAAAACTCAAAATGTCTTCGCCCTTTATTGCTAATATTTTGTTCCGTCTGGAGTAAAATATCAAGCGAGGTCAAACCTGCCGTAAGTGGATTTCGCAGGTCATGAGCCACAATTCTAATTAATTTATTTTTCTCATCATTTAATTTTTTCAACTCCAGATTTTGCTTTTCAATCTGATTATTTTTTTCTTTTATAAAGTTATTAGCCGTTTCCAGATTTTCTGTTTTTTCCTTTAATTGGGTATAAGTTGCTGCATTAACTAAGGCAATACCGGTATAAATAGCCAAATTTCGTACTAAATTCAGATGATATTCTTCATAGGCATTTTTACGATAACTTTGCACCGTTATAATTCCTATTTTATTATCCCCAATAATTAAAGGTACATAAAAAAGAGAGGAGGGTATTTGCCGTGTTACCAATTGCATGGGTGTTTTTCCATATTTAGTATATTCATTTTCAAAATCAGAAATAAAAATCTCTATATTTTCATTAAAGCATTTTACCGCCAGTTTAGCCTTTTCTTTAACAGAAACTTCCAGCTGTGGGAGTACTTCCCCTTTTTCAATGGCAGAGATAAACTCAATAGTTCCTAATTTTGCATTATAAATACCAATTCCAAAAATTGAAGCATCCATCAAGGTATTCAAATTATTATATACCTTATTAATAATATTTACATGAGATAAACTGGATGTTATATCCTTACCGATCGCGTTAAGCAAAGCCAAATCGCTATATGAATCCTTTAGTTTTTCAATTGTTTCAGTAATTCGCGATTTTTGATCCTCCAAAATCTTATTTTGCGTTAAAATTTCAGCATTTTGCTGCATAATCTCCCGCGTTTTCATATTTACAAGGATTTCCAGATCATCTTTATGCCGTCGTAAACGTTTGATTCTAAGCACTACGAGAAAAGTGATTAATAATAGTAGCAGACTTAAAATTAGAGATTGGAAAACAGCTTTTTTCCAAATGGACTCTACAATTTTAAACGAATAATTATCTATGTTACTCCATATTCCCAGCCGGTTAACAGCTTTTATTTTAAAAGTATAATCTCCTGGTGGAAGATTACTATAAGAAATAAAACTTTGATTACTTAGTGGCGACCATTTTTGATCAAAACCTTCAAGCAGCCATGAATATCTAAGTCCTTCGTTCTCAGAAAAATCTATTGCTTTTATTTCAAAACTTACATGATTATAATTAAATGGAAAATGTGGATTTTTCGGAATATTTCTCCAAGGAATTAATTTCTTATAGTATTTTCTGTAACCGGTACTCTGCCAGTTAATTGTATTTAAAAATAATTTCAATCCACTAATAAAAATTTTAGGTTTAACATTTTTATTTTCAACCGACTTCAATTTAATTCCTACAGCTCCTTGTATCGTTCCAAACCAAATTTTGTTATGATGCGATAAATATACTGCACCACCGTTGCATTCCAAAGTTTTACCATTTCCAGTCCACTGATTTTCTGAAATAATTTTATTATCCTTTACGATGTGATATCGCCATATTCCATGTTGACCTCCAAGCCACAATTTATCATTTTTATCAATTGCAATAGAATAGATAAGAAAATCCTTCCAACGACTCAAATTCTCAACACTTTCCAATTTATTATTCCCCACATCATAGCGGTAAATTCCCGAACTATAACTAGCGAGCCAAACATTTCCTGCAAGATCCACTGCACCACCAATAAAACTAAGGGTTTTCTCCGTAGGATAAATCTTGGGAGCATAAACCTTTCCATCTTCAATAAAATTTACACCGCTCAACGAGCACAACCAAATTCGATTCCTTTTATCTTTAAAAATATGTGATACATAATTGGAAATAAGACCATCTTCGGAAGTATATTTTGTTAGCTTGCCTTCATAGTAACAATAAACACCGCCATTCTGAGGACTAAACCACAAAGAATCATTATCTGCAAAAATGTAACGTATCGGACTTTTTGCACGAAGACCATATCTAAGATTAGAATTTTTAAATACACCTCCTTTCAAAGTAAGGATACCTGCAGCTGAGGCAGCTAATAAATACTTATGGAAAATAGCAAAGCTATATATTTTTTTTGCAGACGGAATTCTGCCCGACCAATAATTGCTAATTATATTCGTTCTATAATTTAATCGACTTATTCCCCCCCCTTCTGTACCAATCCAAAGAGTAGTATCATCCGTTTCCTTAAAACATCGCACAATATTTGATTTCAAACTCTCCTTTTCGGTAAATCGCATCACTTCATTTCCACAAAACCGCGAAAGCCCCCCTCCGGCAGTTCCAATCCAAACATTCCCCTCATTATCCGTAATTAACGAAAGACTATTACTCACCGGAAGGCCATTGTTACGGGTTATTTCTGTCAGCGAATCATTTTTATAAAAAGCAACACCATTATTAGTTTGCAACCATAAGGCTCCATTTCTATCTTTGTGAATTCCTGTATAAAAATTAATTTTAGATTTTTTTGCTTGTGGAAATTTATAAATCCCTACATTTGTCTCTATCAAAATTAAACTTTTACCCGAAGGCTGTGTAAGCATAATAAAAAGAGAATCTAAAATTCGGGCGAATGGATAAAAAGACGTATAACTTTTATAATCTTTAAATCTAAATTTCAACTCTTTAGCCTTATTAGTTAGTACAAAATTTCGGATAGGACTGTTTAAATAGAGCACCTTTTTGACCGTATCCTGAAACAGATGAGTGAAATTAATCCCTTTCAGTTCGGGATAGTATTTTGAAGCTAATTCTAAACTATCTTCCTTTACAATTTTAAGTTTCGACTTGCTATTTCCATCTACCGTTAAAATAAAAATTTCACCCGTATTTCTATTTTCTGCAATCTGCGTATTGATAGCACTTGAATATCCCTGCTCAGAAAAATAATTCTTGACCGTAATTCCGTTATAAACAGACAATACCTGCCGACCAACGATATAAATAGTATTATTTTGAGATTTAAATAGGTTTAATATTTCCTTATCTATGTAATGATTGCTAAATTTTATTTGGGTGAATCTCTTTCCATCAAATTCGGCAAGACCTCCGCCATTAGTTCCAATCCATAGATTACCCATTGGACTCTGAATAATTTGGGTTACTTCCGACTGGGGTAAACCTTCCTGAAAAGAAAATTGCTGAAAACAATACTGTTGCGAGGAAGCTACAAACCAAGCTCCTATCAAAAATAAGGTAAAATATATTTTCAGTAAATTGTATTTCATTTATGAATGTTAATAGTGTGTAAAAATAAATAATATTTTAACAAAAAAATAAATTTTAACAAAAAAATACCTCCGAAAATTTTCCGAAGGTTTTAGCTACTAAAAATCTATACTATTCAACATGTTCATCTACTACTTTTTTTAGCCAAGGGAGCATTATAAATATGGCAAAAACAGCCAATAGCGCCAAAACCATATTCGTTAAAAAGAAATAGGCTTTATAATCATAAAAATTCCATAAACCGGAAAGAACGCCGGAAAGTTTGTTGCCAATGGCAGTAGATAAAAACCAACCGCCCATCATTAAAGCCACAATTCTTGGTGGACTCAACTTAGAAACCAAGGATAATCCCATCGGACTAAGGAAAAGCTCACCAACCGTTATCACCGCATAAACTCCAAAGAGCCAACCGGCAGAGGCTTTTATGGCTCCATTTTTAGAAAAAATAACGGCAGTCACCATCACCAAAGCCGATAAAGCAGTAATTAACAAGCCTATACCAATTTTAGTGGGAGTTGAAGGCTCTTTTTTTCGACGCCGCAAAAAACTAAAAAAAACAACAACAAGCGGCGTAAACAGAATAATAAATCCAGGGTTGATAGATTGAAAAAGTTCCGTAGAAAACAGCTTTTCCTGAACATAATCATCTGGCCATTTAGCCTTAGGAACATTATTAAAATATGGATTAGGCCCCATCACTTTGAGTGTATCTCCGTTTGCATC
>CAYQXT010000336.1:0-4447 GCA_964421365.1 uncultured Bacteroidaceae bacterium | reverse complement strand
AGATGGCATCGTTTATGTTGAAAGAAGAGCAAAAATAAGAACTTTAGATAAAGCGAGTATAGCCACTCAGAATTTCAATTTTTTCAATACTACCGTGAGTATTTTTGGAAAAAATGAACTCTCCGGCTCCGGTGTTTACAATTATATAGACGAAAACGACAGTGTCGAAGTTATCTCTATTAATTCTCTAACTATAAGAGATAGTTTGAAAGTTTTAGAAGCTAAAGGAAGAATAAGTAAATTACAGAATTTCAAACTGAGTCCGGTACTAAATTACCATGGTAATGTTGATATCCTCACCAGCGATACTTTAGCCGAATTTAACGGAAATCTGCAATTAATCCACCAATGCGACCAACTCTCGATAAATCCTATATCCAGACCATTCTTTCCGTTCGATGCAAAATTAAATCCGGACTCTATCGTTATTCCGATTACGAATGTAAACCACGAAAATGCAATGTATGTTGGCTCGGTTATTACTACCGACTCCACTCATATATACTCTACTTTTCTTAGTCCGGTAAATTTCTGGAGCGATCATCCGATCATAAAATCCGAAGGAAAACTATATTACGACAAAGTTACTCACACCTTTAATGTAGCTAGCGATAAAAAATTAAAATCGCCCGAAGCAAGAGGAACTATTTACACACTGAACAAAGATTATTGCAATATTTATGGCCAGGGCGATATTGATTTGGGAGTAAACTATGGTCAAATGAAGATTAATGCAGCCGGCGAACTCTTCCACAAAATAGAACCCGATAAAATAACCTTAAGCATGAGTTTTGGTTTAAATTTTTTTTTCAATCAACAATGCAAAGATATCATATACAATACATTGAAGCAAGCACCTAATTTAGAAAGTGTAGATTTAACCGATATTGGAGCAAAACGTAATTTTATTCAATTAGCGGGGAAAAACCCGATAGAGCAGATGTATCAGGAGCTTTCCACAGATGGTGAAATAAAAGACTTACCCGAAAATCTGAATAAAACACTTATCTTTACCAATGTTAAATTCAACTGGAATAAAGAAACAAAATCCTACCTTTCGGACGGCCAAATAGGAATTAGTTTTGTAGATGGAAAATTAGTAAACAAAAAAGTTACCGGCTACATAGAGTTCACCAAAAAGAAAAGCGGAAACCTAATGAATATATATATAGAAGTAGCAAGAGGAAAATGGTTTTTCTTTACTTTCTCACGAAATGTACTAAAAACCTACTCATCTATCTCAGAATATAATGAAATTATTAAAAACCTAAAAGACAAGGAACGCAAAATGGAAGTCGCCCGAAATAAAACGCCTTTTTCTTTCTATTTATCAAGCGAAAGGGTAAAAAACAAATTCCTATTCAGAGTAGAACCGGTTGAAGATGATGACGGATTTTAAAATATAATTTGGAAGTTTGGAATTGGGAGTCAGAATTCAGTATTTCTGACTCTCAATTCCAGACTCCCTGTTCAAATCAACTCTATACTTTCCACTGGTAGCCAAGCTATTTTCCCGTCAGCCAGACGAATTTCAGCCCAGTTATCGCGTACACTTTTTACTTCCACTTTAATTCCCTCATGTAGGGTAAAAAGATCGGAACCATGACTATTGGGTGCACTTTGCGTGGTCACAGAAGAATTAAGCACGATGGCAAAACGATGGCTGATTATCAGGTCTTTTCGGTGCAAACCAGAGCTAAGCGTAGCAAAAAACAAGACTAACAAGACCAAACTAACAGATATTGCCAATTTTCTTATACTCAATTTAGATGAAAACACAAATAAAGCAATAAAAAACAACATAAATAGAAAAGAGGCAATGCTTATTCCTGTCCAAACAGACACCGAAAGCAGATTAGAAAAATCATTAAACCAAATACTCAGAAAAAATTCAGACAAAGGTTTCACTTTCTGACTGACCTGTTGCCGGGCTTTCTCCAAATTCTGCTTAATTTCATTATCATTAGGCGAAAGTAATAATGCCCGTTCATAATTAACAATTGCTTTGGCAATATCTTGCTTGCGATAATAAGCATTTCCTAAATTAAAGTATAGCTCGGGTGATTCCATATTCTGTGCTACAATCCGCTCGTACAATACAATGGCACTGTCATATTTTGCTTCTTTGTAAGCATTATTTGCCTGCTCAAAAAATTTAGCCGGATTTTGTGCTTCAACAATCAGCGAAGCAGAGACAATTGTGATTAAAAAAAATATCTTTTTCATTATTAATGTCTTATAATTTACGCTCAATCCTATCAATCAATTTTGCTGCTTTAGCATATACATTTTCTAAATCTTCACCAACATCTCCCGGGGCATATTTTGCATATTCACTTTTAGATAATAAATCAAGATAGTCCGTGATTATTTCAGGCAGCACATGCTTACTTTCAAGTGCCAATTTTAAAACCTCGGCACTTAAGTCTGCCAGAGGAATATTGAGTTTATCGGACAAGTAACCTAATAAAGCTAAATGAATAGAATCATAAAAAGCCTCCGAGTTATTATTTCTTAGCTGTTTTTTGGCCTCTTTAAGACGTTGACGGGAAATTTTTCCGGCTTTTTTATTTCTCATTTTAGCCAAATCTGATAGTTCCTTGGCTCTTTTTCGCAACAAAATGAACAAAAGAATTAGCACAACAAAAGGAACAAATAAAACTAAATAATAATTCTTTGTACCTATAAAATAGCTATCTTTTTCATTAAATTCTGGTTTATTTTGCTTTATAAACAAAATATCAGAATGAAGCATTTCTACATTGGATTTTATTACCGAACGATTATCAATCACAGCAGAACTGGCAGCTCCACTTCCTTTTTCAACGACTATAGGTATTTCGTTTGTTTTCAGGGTTTTAAAAGAACTCACCGATGGGTCAAAATAACTAAACTCCAATGACGGAATCTTAAAACTCCCTGCATGGCGCGGAATAACCAAATATTGAAAAGCTCGTGAACCAATTTGTCCTTTATCAGTATTTTTTATGTTTGTTGCCACTTTAGGGTCGTACACTTCAAAATCTTGCGGAAAAGAGATTTTTGGTGCTTCAATTAATTTTATATTACCAACCCCCTGAAACCGAATAGTGAACTGAATGGCATCATTGGTCTTCACATTTTGATTATCTACATTGGCTTTAATTTTAAATTGCCCAACTGCTCCGATAAAATTAACCGGAGTATTTGCAGGGAAATCACGAACTTTTATTTTTAATGTTTTCGTTTTCAAAATTTTAGAACCAGATGGCTGGATGCCAAAAAAAGTACGCCGCCCCAGCACAACATCCATTTTAAACGGATCGATAGATAAAGTACCTATTTTTTGAGGAAATAGTAATACTTTTTTTATGACGGCCACATTATAAATCGTTCCACCAAGATTTTCCTTTTCAAAACTAATTTGACTGGCCGAAAAAACATCCTGCATCCAGAATCCCGTAAATGACGGCATTTTCACGTCATTTACATCGGCAATATCCAAGCGTGTATAAAATTTTATTGTTGCCAACAGACTCTCGCCCATATACACATTTTTCTTACTCACAAAGGTACGAACAAATATTTTTTTATTCTGAGCATCTACATTCGGCTGTGAACTACTCTTAGTCCTTTCGTTATTTCCTGCCCCCTTTCCTACTACTTCTATTTTTAAACTATTCGACTGATAAATTTTACCTCCAACATTAATTTTGGCTTTAGGAATAGTAAATTGCCCTGCTTTAGAGGCCTGAGCAAAAAAAGTATAGCTATAAGAATAGCTTTGTTTCATCCGTCCATTAATTATTTCTATACTCGACTGACTGGAAACACTTGGTCCCTGTGCATAAAAAGAATTAAAGGAAGGTGCTTTAAAATCTTTTCCTTTAGCATTTACAGCATAAGTAATTCTAAAGCTCTCGCCCACATTTACTACTTTGGGAGCTCTTGCTGTAAAATTAATATTTTGAGCTAAAAGACTATAACTCATCAATAAAAACACAACAGGAAATAAAATTTTCATCTTAATTTTTATCATTTCTTTTAAATAAGAATTACAAGGTTTAACTAACCTATTTTATTCTACTAATCAATCAGCTATTAAATTATTTGACCAAACAAAAATAAATTGCTAAAGGCATAAATACATCAAAACTTTGTTAATTATTGTTAAGTGGCAACTTTAAAAAGCTTTTAACAAAAAAAGTAATTATTCAAGTTTAACCAATCTTCTAAAAATTTAGAGTTGCATGCAAATACCCCATGAATCTTATCCCTTATGAAACAAATATTTATATTATTTATAAGTTCTGTCTAAAAACCGGTCGGACGGATAGATTTATTAAAACTGTAAAAATAGACAGCCCACTTACAATTGATTAATGAAGCCGTCCGACCGATTTCGATGCAAATCCACCTTTTTATACCAGACTCATTTATAGGATCAAAAATTAAATATAGTCTCGCT
>CAYQXT010000335.1:0-4459 GCA_964421365.1 uncultured Bacteroidaceae bacterium | reverse complement strand
ACCTCAAAAGGGTATCGTGGGTTCGAATCCCACCTTCTCCGCTTTTTCGATAGTAATTAATTAAAAGGAAAATTAAATCGTTATTAATCAAACAGAAAACACACCATGAAAAAGTTATTAGCGTTATTGACTGTTTTTTCGGTACTCACATTTTGGGGTGCGTCTATCACTCTTGCTCAGACAGAAGGTGATTCAGCTACCGTAAGCGAAACTACGGCAGATTCTTCTATGACAGAGACTACTGCTGATTCTGCAACGGTAGTTAATGTTGCACAAACTACCGAGACCGAAGAAGCAACAGAAACAACTACTTCAGAAGAACAGCCTTTGCATAAAATGGTAAAGCAAAAATTTATTGAAGGGGGAGCCGGTTTTATGGCATTTGTTTTACTTTCTTTAATTATTGGTTTGGCGTTTGTCATCGAACGAATTATTTATCTGAATTTGGCTACTACCAATACAGATAAATTATTAGCCAATATTGAAGAGGCTTTAAAAACAGGTGGTATTGAGGCTGCTAAAGAAGTTTGTCGTTCTACTAGTGGGCCGGTTGCAAGTATTTTTTATCAAGGTTTAGACCGTGCCGATGAAGGTATTGATATGGCAGAAAAGTCTGTAATGTCTTATGGTAGCGTCCAAATGGGATTATTGGAGAAAAACTTAACTTGGATTCAATTGATGATTGCTGTTGCTCCTATGTTGGGATTTATGGGTACAGTAATTGGTATGATTGGCGCTTTTGACGCTATTCAGGCTGCCGGTGATATCAGTCCTGCATTAGTCGCCGGAGGTATTAAGGTGGCTTTGATTACAACCGTTTCCGGTTTGATTGTAGCTATCATTTTACAGATATTCTATAACTATATCGTTTCTAAAATTGATTCTTTGGTTAATTCTATGGAAGATGCTTCTATCTCTTTAATTGATATTTTATACAAGAATCAACTTAAAAAATAAGTAGAAAATGAATAGTTTAACTAAAATTTTGAACATTTCTATAATAGTCATTATGGCTATTACAGGGGTGATTACTCTCATGTTTTTTTATGCGGGATATACCCCTGAATCCGCTGGCTCCTTGTATCCTGAGCCTATTTATACCGATGTATTTATTAACTGGGCCTATTTCTTATTTGCCTTAGCTCTGGTTGCTGCTCTTGGTTTTGCTGGAATGGCTGTGGTTAAAAATCCTAAAAATGCGGTCAGAACATTAATTGTTTTAGGAATATTCGGACTAATTATCCTTATTTCTTATTTACTGGCCGATGGCACATTGCTTAACTTGCCCGGATACACTGGATCTGATAATACACCGGCTACGCTTAAATTTGCGGATACTATTTTATATACTACATACGTTTTGTTTGTAGTTGCCCTAATTGTGGCTTTCGGTTCAGTTTTGTTCCGTTTCTTTAGAAAATAATAGACTTTAAGTGGTCGTTTATTAAATAAATTATATTATGAACAAGAGAAATACTCCGGAAATTAATGCCGGCTCTATGGCGGATATCGCATTCTTGTTGTTAATCTTTTTTCTGGTTACAACTACTATGAATGTCGATTCCGGATTAGCGCGGAAATTGCCGCCTCCTGTGCCTAAAGATCAGGAGCCACCACCTCCAATTAAGGAGCGCAATGTTTTGTTGGTACTAATAAATAAAGACGATAATTTGTTAGTGGAAAAACAGGCTAATTTCGATGTTAATCGTTTAAAAGAAAAAACAAAAGAGTTTATTACTAATCCGAGAAATGATAAAAATTTGTCGGATAATAAAACTTTGCAGGAAAAACGGGATATTGCACTCAAAAAGGGAATTCAGAAAGATGTGGTTAAATACACTCGTTTGATGAAAATTTTTGGTCCTAATACCCGAGTTTCTAAAGGAGTTGTCTCTCTTCAAAACGATAGGGGAACTTCTTATAAAATGTATATTAAGGTACAGAATGAACTGGTGGCTGCTTACAACGAGCTTAGAAATGAACTGTCTAAACAGGCTTTTAGCAAAAAATACGATGAATTATCGGTAAAAGAGCAGAAAGATATTCGGGCAATTTATCCTTTGAGTATTTCAGAAGCTGAACCACGTAATATTGGAGGTAAATAATGGCAACATTTCGTAAGAAAAAAAATGGGGGATTACCCCCTATATCTACGGCTTCTTTGCCGGATATTGTTTTTATGCTTCTGTTTTTTTTTATGGTAACTACATCTATGCGGGAAACAGACTTGAAAATCAGGGTGAATGTGCCGGAAGCTACTGAGATTAAAAAATTAGAAAAAAAATCTTTAGTAAGCTATATTAATGTAGGGATCCCGTTGCCTATGTATCAGGATCAATATGGTACAGAGCCACGGATGCAGTTAAACGATAAATTGGCTGATTTGAGTGACATTAGTGCTTTTATCGAATTGGAACGAAAAAAACATGATGAATCTGAAGTGCCGCGATTAACCACTTCTTTAAAAGTAGATGAAGCCGCTAAAATGGGAATTGTTACTGATATTAAGCAAGAACTTCGTAAAGTTCAGGCTTTAAAGATAAATTATTCTACCCGTAAAGCTTTAGGGAAGAGATAATGAAATTAAAAGCTCGCTTTTGTGAGCTTTTTTTTGCCCTTTCTATATTTGTTTGTAACTTTGCTGCGATAAAAGAAAGAAAAATGATTTTGGATAAATTTACATATTTGTTTTATTACCTTTCATAAGAGGGCAATTATGTGAATTTTAAATTTATATGACTGTCCTGAGCAATATTTGTTCAGGATTTTTATTTTATAAGTAAATGACGAAAATTATAGCTCGATTCTGGTTTTATTTTTATTACTGTTCAATATCTTGACCGGATTAAGTTGCTATATCTATAAATGACATACAAAAACCGGTTTCAAAAGAACCGGTTTTTTATTTATTTAAAAGTGAAATTATGGTAATACTAACAGCAGATGTAGTCAATCAGGTGGATGAGTACTTTTTTTCATCAAAATTGAGACAAATAGCAGAAATGAGAGAAAATGGGATTCCGGTAATTAATCTAGGAATTGGTAGCCCGGATGGAGCACCAGAGGCTAACGTGATTTCTGAATTTATTGAGTTTGTGAAGAAGTCAAATGTACATGGTTATCAGGCATATAAAGGTAATTCTGATTTTTTGCAGGCTATGGCCAACTGGTATAATCGGCATTTTCATATCTCTATCTCCGCACAAGAAAATATTCTTCCTCTGGCTGGTTCTAAAGAAGGGATAAGTTTTATATTGCACGCATTCATAAATCCAGGGGATGAAGTTTTAGTACCCAATCCCGGCTATCCTACCTATACCTCGGCATCTCGTTTGCAATATGCAAAGGTGAAGACTTATGACTTATTGGCAGAAAAGAATTATCAGCCCGATTTTGATGCACTTAAGCAGCTTATAACAGATAAAACTAAAATACTATTCCTAAATTATCCACACATGCCAAGCGGCGTTCCAGCAAATGCAGATTTATATCAGAAATTTGTCAATTTTGCTCATGAGCATCGTATTTTACTGGTAAATGATAATCCCTATGTTTTTTTACATCAGAAGCAGCTATCTATATTTAGTGCAGAAGGAGCAATGGACGTGGCTATCGAGCTAAATTCTTTGAGTAAATCGCACAATCTGGCCGGATGGAGAATAGGAATGGCTGTGGCGAATAAAGATATTATTGATGTTTTGCTGAAAATGCGTAGTAATGTAAATTCTGGCCATTTTTTACCTTTTCAGGCCGCAGCTATTAAAGCGTTGGCTGTTTCTGATGCGTGGTATGAACAACAACGCCAACACTATAATACACGTCGGAAATTAGTGAACAGCGAATTAGAAAAAATGAATTTCATAATTCCGCAAGGACAGGCCGGAATGTTCGTTTGGGCTAAGATTCCTAAGGGCTTTGAAAATGGGGAGAAATTGGCCGATTTTGTACTCGAAAATGCACAGGTTTTTATTACTAATGGAATTTTATTTGGCAGTAATGGAGATAAATATATTCGTATCTCTTTGTGTTCGCCCAAAGATGTTCTGATTGAGGCATTGAAAAGAATCCACGAGGCTTTTAAAGTAAAGGAATCTGTAGTATGACGATAACAATTATTGGAATAGGTCTGATTGGTGGTTCTTTGGCCAAAGACTTGAAAAAAAGAGGATTTGCGCAGCAAATTTTTGGCGTGGAAAAAAATCTGATTTCCGCTAAGCGTGCCTTGGAATTGGGTTTGGTGGATGAAATTATGGAAATGGAAGAAGCTGTTAAGCTATCTGATATTATTGTTCTGTCTGTTCCTGTTTCGGTGGCCGGCAAACTTTCCGTTCAAATTCTTGATTTGGTTGATAATCAGATTGTTTTTGATGTAGGTTCTACAAAATTCCCTATTGTTGAGGCGATAAAGAATCATCCCAAACGGGCTAATTTTGTTGCGACCCACCCTATGGCAGGTACG
>CAYQXT010000334.1:0-4466 GCA_964421365.1 uncultured Bacteroidaceae bacterium | reverse complement strand
GGTCTATACCATTTGCCTTTTTCCAGAGTTTGAGGCCGTATTTCCCCAAAGCAGCTTGTAAAATTTCCGGTGCAAGATGCGCCAAATCAGCGATTGTTTTTATGCCCAAAAACTGCAATTTTATTAGTGTTTTAGCCCCTACGCCAGGAATTTTCTCCACGGGTAACGGAAACAGAAAGTCTAATTTTTTGTCTTCAGGAATAAACAGTTCTCCATTGGGTTTGGCTTCGCTGGTCGCCATTTTTGCAATGGTTTTATTTACCGACATTCCGAAAGAGAGCGGCAAACTTGTTTCTTTAATAATGCGCTGACGGATTTTTTGAGCCCAGTTCAGTGTATCAAAATATTTATCCATTCCGCTTAAATCTACATAATGCTCATCGATGGATGCTTTTTCCATTAATGGTGCTTGTTCGGCAATAATATCACTCACCCAATGTGAATATTTACTGTACAGGTGCGAATGTCCGCTCACAAAGACTGCGTTTGTGCATTTTTGTTTGGCCATTAGCAAAGGCATTCCGGCGTGGATACCAAATTTTCGTGCCTCGTAACTACAACTGGCAACCACGCCTCTTCGGCTATTTCCGCCAACAATTACCGGTTTACCTATAAGGTGCTTATTGTGCAGCCGTTCTACCGAAACAAAAAAACTATCCAGATCTAAATGTAAAACCTTCATTTTATTACTAGTTATTAATAATTAATGAGTCCAGTATAAAAAGGTGAATTTGCCTCGAAATTGGTCGTACGACTTCATTAATCAATTGTAAGTAAGCTGTCTGTTTTTAAAGTTTTAATAAATCTATCCATCCGACCGGTTTCTAGACCGAACTCACTAATGGTTAATTACGAATGAACAATATAATGGTAAAATCTCTTCACTTTACATTCTTTATTTTGCATTCTCAATTTTTCTTTTTACTTTTGATTAATTTTTAATCAAACTTGCGACGACAAATTAAGCAAAATTTTATAACTACAAAAATTTATTTATGTTTTTTGGAAAAAATATCAAACTACTCAGGAAGCGTAGGAAACGCACACAAGATGATGTTGCTCAAATACTTAATATCAAACGTTCGACCCTTAGTGGATACGAAAACAATGTAGCAGAGCCGGGTATGAAAATGCTGGTGGCTTTCTCGGATTATTTCAAAATTTCTATTGACACTCTGGTACGGATAAATCTTACGGACTTGTCCGAAATTATGCTTACTGAAATTGAAAAAGGAAATGATGTGTACGTAAAAGGCAGCAAAGTACGCATTCTGGCCACAACAGTAGATAAGGACAATAACGAGAATATTGAATTAGTGCCCCAAAAGGCAAAAGCTGGTTATAAAGCCGGATTTGCCGACCCTGAATTTATTAAAGAACTCCCTAACTTTCAATTGCCTTTTCTCAGCAGGGAAAAAAAATACCGAAGTTTTCAGATTTCCGGTGAATCTATGTTGCCTATCCCCGATGGTGCCTTTATTACCGGCGAATTTATTCTCGACTGGCAGGATTTGAAAGATAATGAGGCTTATATTATCCTCACTCGCGATGAGGGGATTGTTTTTAAAATTGTTGAAAATAGAATCAAAGAAAATAAAATACTCCGGCTTTATTCTCTAAATCCTGAATTTGAACCTTACGAAATAGCCATAAATGAAATTATGGAAATTTGGAAATTTGTAAATTTTATCAGTCCCGAATTGCCTAATCCGGAAATATCCAAAGGGGATGTTGTTTCGCAAATATTGAAGCTCCGAAATGACATTAATCAAATTAAAGGAAAATTGGACATATAATAGTACCAAGCAATGGTGAATTCTGTTTGTTCATAAAAAATAGTTAGTTGCAAAAATATAATATACAAATAAATTAGGTAAGGATGCTTGAGTCCAGTATAAAAAGGTAAATTTGCATCGAAATTGCTCGGACGGCCTCATTAATCAATTGTAAATAAGCTGTCTATTTTTACAGTTTTAATAAATCTATCCGTCCGACCGGTTTTTAGACCGAACTCATGCTTATAAATAGATAAAATTACCGGATAATATTGAATTTCAAATAAAAAAAGCTTAGAGAGTAGAATTACGGGTGGGAAAATGAAAAATAGGGTGAAAGTTTCGCTAAAAATGTATAATTTTCGGCACAAATTAAATAGTACAAAAATGAAAAAACTACAAATTTACTTATTAGCAGCACTTTTGAGCCTTCCCTATTTTTCCCGGGCACAACAAAAATTCACATTGGCCGATTTTGTGAAAAACTACACTTTCTATCCACAATCGGTTTATGGTTTGCGAAGTATGGATGACGGAATTTACTACACTACAATTAACTACAAAAATCAGACGATTGATAAATTCAGCTATCAAAGCGGTAAAAAAGTGGCTACAATTGTTAATTTCGGAGATTTGAATATTGGGAAAATCACTGATTATACTTTCAGTGATGACGAAAGTTTAATTTTATTTACTACCAATAAAGAACGCATTTATCGGCGCTCTTTCTATGCTAATTTTTATATTTATAATCTGATCTCCAAAAAGTTAAATAAGCTAACATCAGAAGGACACGAACGCCTTGCCACTATTTCGCCCGATGGAAAAAAAGTCGCCTTTGTGAAAGACAATAATCTGTTTATTAAAAAATTATCCGATGGAAAAATAAACCAGATAACTGCAGACGGCGAAAAGAATAAGATTATTAATGGGGCCCCCGACTGGGTGTACGAAGAAGAATTTGAATATAATCAGGCCTTTGAATGGTCGCCCGACAGTAAAAGTATAGCCTATTGCCGTTTTGACGAAAGCAAGGTGAAAGAATATGGTATGGATATTTATGCCGGTGAAGCTCCTCATTACAAGGAAAATGAGGTTTATCCAGGGCGCGAAACATGGAAATATCCCAAAGCCGGCGAAGCCAATTCTATTCTCAGCGTATTTGTTTATCATCTTAGTTCTGGCAAGAAAACAAAAATGGATGTAGGTACAGAAACCGACCAGTATATACCGCGTATTCACTGGACTCGAAACTCCAATCAGTTGGCTATTTTCAGGCTAAACCGATTGCAAAATTACTTTGAAATTCTGCTTTCGGATGCTGAAACCGGAAAATCATCAATTCTCTATACCGACAAAAATAAATATTATATAGATGAAAGTATTTTCGACCAGATTAAATTTATCGGAAACGGTAAGCAGTTTGTTGTTCTCAGCGAAAAAGATGGCTGGGCACATCTGTATCTTTACGACATGAGCGGAAAAGAAGTTCGAAAACTAACGAAAGGCGATTTTGATGTTACCGCATTTTTGGCTTTTAATCCAAAGAAAAAGACTTTTTTCTATCAGGCAGCAGCTGTTTCACCCATGGAAAGAGAAATTTACAGCGTAAATACCAAAGGCCAAACCAAAAAACTGAGTAAGCAAAAAGGGACTAATACCGCCTCTTTTAGTTCTAAAGGCCAATATTTTATCAATTATTTTTCCAATGTGAGTACCCCAACAATAGTTAGCTTATACAGTAGTTCGGGCAAAAAAATCAGAACATTAGAAGATAATGCAGCTCTAAATAAAAAACTGAAAAAATATCACTATAATACTAAAGAATTTATCAAAATACCCAATGTCGAAGGCACGCTTTTAAATGCGTGGGTGTTAAAACCAGCCAATTTCGACCCCACCAAAAAATATCCGGTATTTATGACGCAGTATAGCGGTCCCAACTCGCAGGAAGTGCTGAACAATTGGAGTATGGGCTGGGAATATTTATTGGCGCAAGACAGTTTTATCGTTGTTTGTGTTGACCCCAGAGGAACCGGAGCACGTGGCGAAGCTTTCAGGAAACAAACTTACCTGCAATTGGGAAAATATGAATCTGACGACCAAATTGCCGCCGCCCGATGGATGGCCAAAAAAACTTATGTAGATGCTGCGAGAATAGGAATTTGGGGCTGGAGTTATGGTGGTTTTATGACCCTACTTTGCCTCGAAAAAGGAAATGGAATTTTTCGTACCGGAATAGCCGTAGCACCGGTAACCAACTGGCGATATTACGATAATATCTATACAGAACGCTATATGCGTACACCTCAGGAAAATCATGATGGCTATTATGATAATTCACCTACCAGTAACGTGGCAGATCTTAAGGGTAAATTATTCCTGATACACGGTTTAGCCGATGATAATGTTCATTTTCAGAATTCAGCCGAATTTATAGCCGCTGCCATTCAGGCAAATATTCACTTTAGGGTCATGATTTATCCTAACAGAAATCACAGCATTTATGGAGGTAATACACGCTGGTATCTCTATACCGAAATGTATGATTTTTTAGTCAATCAATTAAAAGAATAGCTGATTAAGTTTTTTTTGTTGGAAATTCACTAATTAGCGCCTGTCCATAAACTCCACTCGTTCGGCAAAGGTTTTACCTTTGTCGTATTTATTATTCAGGCTTAGCCTGAAAGA
>CAYQXT010000333.1:0-4474 GCA_964421365.1 uncultured Bacteroidaceae bacterium | reverse complement strand
TTTGAAATATTAATTAACACTAATAAAGTTGCATTTGCAGCTTGAATTCAGCAAACATTAAATTTTTCGTTCTACAAATTTCCATGAAAATTTGTATTTTTATCCTAAAAGGAGGGCTTAGTTTTGTGTGAAATCTTTATTTTTTTGAAGAAATGGCTATTATAATAGCCATTTCTATATTTTTTTTGTATAAAATTAGAATATAAAATATTTTATACACAGAAACGGCTAAGCTTATTGGTATTAGTAGTATCTTGTGCAATTTATTGTTGTACTGAGTAAAATTTGAACGCTGGATACAACATTGATTTTAAAATTATTTTTCTTATATTGAGAAAGAAAGTTTTATGTATATTTAATCAATAAGAAAGAACACTATGAAAAAACAGTTTACTCTACTTTTTAGTATTATTATGTTTATTATGTTTTTTTCCTGTAAAAAGGAGGAAACACCAACAAATGAATTTACTAGAGGTAAGTTAATTTCTTATCAAAAAGGAGGTTCTTATACGGCTGATGCCTTGAAACAACTTTTTGCCGTTTATTCTGCTGATATTGCAGGGGATGTTACTTATACCCATGCTATTCAAATGTATAGCATAGAATATCAAACTATTACTTACGATGGTAAAGAGACAAAAGCCTCGGGTCTGGTTGTTGTTCCAACGGATGCTACTCAGGATTTACCTTTATTGAGTTTTCAGCATGGAACCGTTCTAAATAAATTAGATGTCCCTTCTATGTCCGGTAGTGGCAAAGATGCCGGATTAGTATATGCTACTGAGGGTTATGTGGCTTCTCTGTCCGATTTTTTGGGCTTAGGAAGCGGCGAAGGCTTTCATCCTTATCAACATGCCGAGTCGGAAGCTACGGCCATAATAGATATGCTTATTGCCACCAAAGAATTATGTCGAACGCTCTCAGTAAATCTGAATAAGCAATTATTTGTAACCGGCTATTCGCAAGGAGGTCATGCAGCTATGGCGGCTTTGAAAATGCTTCAGGAGAAATATTCTGACGATTTTACGATTACGGCGGGTGCGCCTATGGCTGGCCCGTACGATATGTCGGGAATTATGTTTGATACCTTATTTTTACAACAGGAGTATGCCGAACCGGCTTTTTTACCTTATATGTTATATTCTTTTAATATGATTTATCACTTCTACGATAATCTGGACGATATTTTTGTTGTACCTTATAATACACAATTAGATAATTATTTTTATGCTGGTTCTACTCATAATCTTTCCGAAGTTTCGGCCATACTTCCAGAATCCAGAATCCCTACGGCTATACTTAAGCCTGAAATTATCAGCGAAATTCTGAATAATCCAAACAGTCCTATACGCAAAGCTTTGCAGCAAAATGATTTGTACGACTGGAAACCCGATTTTCCTATTCATTTGTATCATTGTACCTGCGACAAGCGCGTGCCGGTTAGTAATTCGCAAAAAGCATACGAATATTTCAAAAAGAATGGTGTGGCAGATGTTCAATTTATAGTTCCTTTAGACACGGGAAACCATCTAACTTGCATTGTACCTGCAATTATGCAATCACTAGACTGGTTTAATACTTTAAAGCAATAAATTAATACCGTATCGGTATCATGTTAATAAGATAATTTTGAAGAAATAAATCGATTTTTGGCCTGTTTCATAGATAGTGAATAAAGTTTACATTTTGAAACGTTAGTCACTATCTATGAACAGGCCAGATTTTTGCAAATTATCTTAAAATTTTTCAGTAACTTGATAGCAATTTAGTATAACATATAAAAATATCCTATATGTCAGACAATAGATATAAAATAAAAGAGATAAAGACGTATTCATCCAGCGAATGGATGGTTGGTTCTACAAAAAAATACCGTACTGTTTTTGATGCAAATGAACTTACTTATGTTTGGGCTGAGTTGTCTGTTTACAATAAAAAGTTTGATGAAGAGTCTTGGTCGGCAGAATTTAAGTTAGAAGCCTATAATTATGATAGTGATGAAGTAATTTGCAGTCAGACTGAAAATATCACCATTGATAAGGAACAGAACATCGTTTATTTTCGCAAAGGATGGGGAAATGCAGATGTTGGTGGTTTTTGGAAAGAAGGGAAATATGTATGGAAGGCTTTTCTTGATAATCAGAAAATTGGACAAAATATTTTTTATGTGAACGATATAGCTAAAGTGACTGAAAAGAAAAATCCTTATTTTGATATTGTCTCTGTCAAGCTATTCAATGGAGCTTACGAAGGTTGGAAAACCGCGCAAAAAGACAGAACATATTTATTGAAATTTAAAAGAAGCGAAACGAAATATGTTTGGGTAGAACTAAAGATTAAACCAAGTACAAACAAACCTTTTTATGCAGAATATTTTTTTAATTTTTTTAGTGATGCCGGACAACCCAAAGCTACAATGAAAACTTTTGATGAGGTGAGCTCTGGTAAAAAAGGAAAAATGATTACTTATAATAGAGGGTGGGGAAGTGATGAAACCGGTACATGGAAGGACGACAAATATATTCTTGATGTTGTTTTTATGGATACACTGGTTGTCTCTCTTAGCTTTGAGGTAGGAGAAGTGGAACTTAAAGGAGTTCCCAAGCTCAGTACTTCTACACAAAATACTGTAACTAAAAGTTCTAGCACGGAGGATAAGGACGAACCTAAGGAAAAATCTTTAGATGAACTTTTAGCCGAACTAAATAGTCTGATTGGTTTAGAGGGAATCAAGAAAAGAATTAGAGACCATTTGCATTATATCGAATTTATTCGGTTCCGAAATAAAAAAGGCTTTGACGAACCCGAAGTGATTAATTTACATAGTGTTTTTACGGGTAATCCGGGCACTGGAAAAACTACAGTGGTAAAAATGCTAGGTAAAATATACAAACAGATGGGCTTGCTGAGTAAAGGACATGTAATGGAAGTAGATAGAGCCGATTTGGTTGGCGAATTCATTGGGCAAACAGCGCCACGAACCAAAAAACTCATCGACCAAGCACGCGGAGGGATACTTTTTATTGATGAAGCATATAGTTTAGCTCGAGCCAAAGACGACCCTAAGGATTTTGGAAAAGAAGTAATTGAGGTTTTGATTAAGGAAATGAGCGATGGAGGGGGTGATATTGCCATTATGGTAGCCGGATATCCCCGCGAGATGGATAATTTCCTGAATTCAAATCCCGGATTGCGTTCGCGTTTTAATTATTATTTCGTTTTTGATGATTATTTGCCTTCTGAATTACTCCAAATAGCTAATTATGCGGCCGATAAGCGATCTGTTATTCTGAACGAACAGGCTGAAATCGAGGTTAAAAAAATTATTCAGGAAGCCTATCGCAACAGAGATAAGAGTTTTGGAAATGCGCGCTTTGTTTATTCTATCATAGACGAGGCTAAAATGAATATGGGACTACGGTTAATTCAAAACCCAAAATTTAAAAATTCATCTAAAAAAAAATTGATGACCATTACTTTAGAAGATATTCTTAATCTTAAAAAAGTAACGGTAAAGCGTAGCCCTAAAATAAATATGGACGAACAACTTTTGGCTGATAGCCTGCGCCAGATGAATAAATTAATTGGTTTAGACAATCTGAAATCAGAGATCAATGATATTGTGAAATTAGTACGTTATTATCGCGAAACAGGTAAAGATGTGCTCAATCGTTTCTCCTTGCATACCGTTTTTGTTGGAAATCCAGGTACTGGAAAAACAACACTTGCACGTATTATCGGTCAGGTTTATAAAGCCCTAGGAATTCTTGAACGGGGGCATACTGTTGAAGTGGATAGAGAAGCACTTGTGGCAGGTTATTTGGGGCAAACCGCCGAAAAAACAAAGGCTAAATTAGAGCAGGCGCAAAATGGAGTATTATTTATTGATGAGGCCTATGCTCTGGACGATGGACGCTACGGAAGTGAAGCAATTGAGGTTATTCTTAAACACATGGAAGATAATCGTGGAAAATTTGCTTTAATTGTGGCAGGTTATCCCGATAATATGCACAAGTTCCTGAATTCAAATCCCGGATTGCGTTCTCGTTTTGATCGTACTTTTGATTTTGTTGATTATAGTCCTGCCGAATTGCTTTTAATAGCCGAAGTTATGTTTAAGCGCTATGATTTGCATATGAACGACCCTGCCAAAGTTTATGTAGAAATTTATATATCTAATCTATGGAAAAATAGAGATAAGTATTTTGGAAATGCTCGCGCTGTGCGGCGTATAGTTGAAGATGTGGTGAAAAAGCAAAATCTACGTTTGGCTGCTATGGAAGCCAAAAAAAGAACACTGGAAATGATTGAAACCATTGAAATTGTGGATGTGGTACATCTTAAGGCTGGTGAAAAAGGCGGACGAGGAATTGGTTTTTAGATTTAATACATGAGTCTAGTATAAAAAGGGGAATTTGCATCGAAATCGGTCGGACGGCTTCATTAATCAATTGTAAGTGAGCTGTCTGTTTTT
>CAYQXT010000332.1:0-4496 GCA_964421365.1 uncultured Bacteroidaceae bacterium | reverse complement strand
TTGCAAGCTAAACTAAATATTCAGATTATGTATAATTTATTAAAAGGGAAAAGAGGTATTATTTTTGGAGCTCTGGATGAACATTCCATAGCTTGGAAAGTAGCAGAAAAGGCCCATGAAGAAGGAGCAATCTTTACACTTACGAATACCGCTGTAGCTCTAAGATTCGGAACCTTACAAAAATTAGGAGAGCAGACTAACTCAGAAGTTATTGCCGCCGATGCGACTAATGTTGCCGATCTGGAAATGCTGTACACCAAATCAATGGAAATATTAGGAGGTAAGATAGATTTTGTTCTTCACTCAATAGGCATGTCGCTGAACGTAAGAAAAGGAAGAACGTATGCCGATTTAGATTATAATTTTTTACAAAAGACACTTGATATTTCAGCCATTTCGTTTCACAAAGTTTTACAAACGGCAAAAAAACTTGATGTGCTAAACGAATGGGGCTCGGTGGTAGCCTTAACGTATGTTTCTGCACAACGAACAATTTTCGGTTATAACGATATGTCTGATGCAAAATCCCTTTTGGAATCTATTGCTCGCTCATTTGGGTATATCTACGGCAGAGAGAAAAAAATACGCGTAAACACCGTTTCGCAATCTCCCACAATGACTACAGCCGGTAGTGGAATCTCAGGAATTGAACATCTATTTCAGTTTGCAGAGGAGATGTCCCCATTAGGAAATGCCACAGGCGAAGAATGCGCAGATTATTGTGTAACTCTATTTTCCGATCTCACCCGCAAAGTAACAATGCAAAATTTATTTCATGATGGAGGATTTTCCTCAATGGGCATTAGCGAAGAAATAATGGAATCCTACATAAAAGGACTAGAGAAGCAAAATTAAGAAGAAAAAATAGAGATAAACGCAACTCTTCAGGGAAAATGAACATCAATATATAAATAAAATTTTATGAAAAGAATAAACTTAATATTTGGATTTTTTGTAGCTACTCTATTATTTAATGTATCCTGTAATAAAGTAGCGGATATCTCAACCCTATTAGGAAAAATGTCTGCAACAATTGATGGTGCAGCTTGGTCAGTTTCAGCCACAGATGTAAGCAGTGGTCTTAGTGGTGTCGCTGCCTTAAAATCTGATGAAAAGTTTTTGGTTACAGGAATAGATGCTGATGGAAAAACAGTTGCCGTATTTATTGGCGGAAAAGAGACAAATAAAGATTACAGCCTTGCTCCTATTGATGGCGATGCAGTAAGTTTGTACAAAATCAGCTCAGATGCAGACAGTTCAAGCACTTACATGAGTGTCAGTGGAACAGTTCGTTTAACAGAATTCACAGATAAACGAATTTCAGGAACATTTTCCTTTACAGCCAAAAACACTTCTAATGAAACAGTAAACATCACTGCTGGCAGTTTTGAGAATGTACTTTACACTAGCGTTGATTCTTTAAAAAATAAATAATCAAATTGCATATAAACAACCCGCGTTCTATCTGTGTACTAACAAATAAGCACGGGTTGTAAAAATAATATTCTCTATTATTAATCTACTGCATTTAATCCCAATTCCTTACCATACTTCAACATAAATTGCTGAGCCTCCGCAAAGTTGTTTTTAATTTCACCTTCTAAAATAGCCTCTTTAATAGCCTCTTTAATAACGCCAATTGTACTACATGGTTTTAAATTAAAAGTTTTCATAATCAACTTTCCGTCAACAGGTGGTTGCCAATTTCTCAATGCATCCCTTTCTTCCACTTCTTTAACCAGACGGCGGACTTTCTTGAAGTTTTGGAGAAATTTCTTCACCTTGGCTTCATTTTTTGAAGTGATATCTGCTTCGCAAAGAGTCATTAAGTTATCTAGATCTTCGCCTGACTCTATAATTAAGCGCCTGATAGCCGAATCTGTTACTCCATTATTAGCCAATGCAATAGGCCGGAGGTGTAAGGCTACTAATTTCTGTACGTACCTCATTTTTTCATTTTGTGGTAATTTCATTTTACGAAAAATTCCGGGAATCATCTTAGAACCAAGAAATTCGTGACTATGAAATGTCCAGCCAGTACCAGATACAAATTTTTTTGTCTGGGGTTTTGCAATATCATGCAAAAGAGCTGCCCAACGCAGCCACAGGTTATCTGTATTTGGAACAATCTGATCTACAACTTGTAATGTATGATAGAAATTATCCTTATGTGCTAAACCCTCAATTTTTTCGACTCCTTTCAGAGCAGAAAGCTCAGGAAAAATTAGAGGGAGTAAACCTGTTTTATCCAAAAGTTTAAATCCAATCGAAGGCCTGTCGCTCATAAGAATTTTATTGAGTTCGTCAACAATCCGTTCTTTGGAAATAATATTAATTCTATCCCGACTATCATAAATTGCCTTCAAAGTAACTTCAGCTATTTTGAAGTTCAGTTGGGTTGCAAAACGGATAGCACGCATCATACGCAAAGGATCATCAGAAAATGTAATCCGTGGATCTAAGGGTGTTTGAATACAATTTTTCTCTATATCTTGAAGGCCATTAAAGGGGTCAGATAATTCGGCTAAATTATCTGGTGATAGGCTTAAAGCAAGTGTATTAATAGTGAAATCACGACGATTTTGATCTTCCTCCAGAGTGCCGGCCTCAACAAAAGGTTTTCGGGAGTTCTGAGAATAAGATTCCTTTCGGGCTCCTACAAATTCAATTTCCAAGCCCTTATACTTAATCATGGCCGTACCAAAGGTTTTAAAAATACTTACTTTTGAAATACCTAATCTTTTTGCCAATTTTTTTGCAAAGTCAATTCCATCTCCTAAAACAACAATATCTATATCTTTAGAGTGACGATTTAAAATCATATCTCTGACATATCCGCCAATAACAAAAGACTTTATATTAAGGTCTTTTGATAAACTTGAAATTTCATGGAAAATAGGCAAATCCATTTTTTCTTTGAACATAGATGCAAAATTAATAATAAATCATTAATTAGCATGAAAAAATCCATTCCACTCCCAATAGTAGGCTAAAACTTTGTTAAAATATTGTTAGAGAAAGCAAATAGCTTGATAAAAAATGGTGAATGGCAAATTCTATTTATCTCTAAAAAACAGTTCGTTACCAAAACACAATATCCAAATAAAATGCTCAGGCTGCTTAATAAAGCTATATGAATTTGATAAGAATGAAAAAATTGAAATATCGCCTACCAATTTAGCACTAAAAGAAATCAATTAAAAGAGTTCATATCCTTCCTCCTCCTGTTCATTCACATCGGGTTGCTTTTTCTCGCTCATTTCTCTTTCATCTCTTTCTTTTTGTCTTTTTAAAGCTTCTAATTCTTCCACTCGCAGGCGGAGTTCTTGTTCTTGCTTTGCTCTTAAAGTTTCTTCCTGCCTTGCCTTTTCCAGATAGAGCTTTGTCTGTTGATTTATACGAACAGAGTTAAGTGTGGAAGCAATACTCGTACTCACGCGTTGAACAAAATCGATTTCTTCTTGTTTAAACTCATGTAAACTGGCTAATTCAATAACTCCGAAAAGAACACCATCCAAAATTAAAGGGACAAGTAAAAGTTCTTTCGGAAGTGCATTTCCCAAGCCCGAAGTAATGCTCAAATAATCTTCCGGAATTTGTTTATAGTGCAAAATATCCATTTCCGCAGCACAGGCCCCTACTAAACCTTCTTTAATTCTAACTGATTTCTGAAGGTATTTTTTTCTCTCGGCGGCATAAGCGGCGGTTAATTCCAGCATTTTTGTATCTTCTACATAAATAAAGATAGCTCCCTGATGTGCTTTAATATATTGTACCATATAGCTTATAACATCGTATGCTAAGGCAGAAATATCCTCATGATCGCGCCGTAAAATATCATTAAAATGAGAAAATCCTTCATTTGACCAATTCCTGATTTTTAATTCAATTTGACGCTCTTTTTCCAAATCCTTGGCAACAAGCAGATTCAAACGTAAATTATTCAACGTTTGCCCCAATGTATCATTTTTTTCAAAAGCGACATCCGGCTCATCCAAGTTACCTAGCTCGATTTGCTTGGCAAACTGAATATATCTTTTGAAATTACTAATTAGAAAATTTGTAGCTTTAATCAACACACCTATTTCATCTTTACTTTTTGTCTCAGGTATTTTTTTCACACTCTTGCCCAGAGAAAAATCCGATAAATTGGTAGAAACATCAATTAAACTAAGAGTATTATCACTTACTAAAAAATAGAAAATAACACCAATAAAAAAACTGGTAATAATGCCAACAAATAAGAATAAAAAGATATCCTTTAATAAGATTTCTTTTTGATTCATATAAAAGGTTTCTGCTTTATTCCTAATTAAATCACTGTTTACCTCCATACCTACAACCCAATCTTTCTCAGCCAAAAGCTTAATATAAGATAATTTAGGAATATTATTTTTACTCTTTTTATTATAAAGTTCATAGTGTAAATCAGTTTCACCAAATTTATTCACTTGTTGCTGAAAAAGTTTGAGCTGCTTTTGGTTCTCTAAGGTGCC
>CAYQXT010000331.1:0-4513 GCA_964421365.1 uncultured Bacteroidaceae bacterium | reverse complement strand
AGAAATGCCCGGCATGAATGGCGTGGAGGCTGCCGTCTATATGCGTACATGGCAAATCCAAAGTAAATCTAAATTTCCGGTTTATGCTTTTAGCTCACACGATAAATCGTGGTTGGGTGATAAAAATTTTGCCCAATATTTTAATGAATTTATTCCTCGTCATGAATTTAAGAAGTGGATAGTAAAACATAAAAATCAGTTTCTCTGATAAAATTGGGATAATAGTCTGAATTTTATTAAATAGCTAAGTTATCTTGATTTTTTCTATATTGTTAATCATTTTTCGTCTTTCTTCAGATAATCGGTTAATACCGTTCCCCTAAATTTATTGCCGAAGTCGGGTTGTTTAATTATTTCGGTCAGTCTGATAGCTATTTAATTTTTTTTTAAATAAATTGCAACAGCCTGAGCAACTCCATTTTGATTGTTTGAAGCTACTAATTTATAATTTTTTTTCAATTCGGCAGGTGCATTAGCCACACAAAAACTTTGAGCTGTAAAATCTAACATTTCTTTATCGTTGTAATCGTTTCCGATACTCATTGTCTGGCTTTGTGGTTGTTTTATATAATGGCAGAGCCATTCTATGGCATGGCCTTTGGATGTTTTGTGTGGGAATATTTCTAACCAGATTGTCGTATGGTCTAAAGGCGAAGTGGAACGAATGAACTGAAGCGAAATATTTTGCTGAAAATAGTCCAAATATTTCTGTTCTTCAAAGACAGCTATTAATTGGCTAAACTCCATTTTGTCCGGGCTGAGTTCATCTATTTTGCCTTTATTATAATCGTGATAAAGAGAAATTCGCCGGTAAAAATCATCGGGTACAATACTTGATTTCCAATAGTAAAAGTAATGATTTTTGGGCAAAAGAGCTTGAGCAAAAAACGTGAGATTTTTTTCTTGTAAAAAATTGATCCACTTTGTAATTGACTGTTTATGCAGTTTTTTTTCGAGGATCAGCTTTTGTTTTTTCCAGTCGAGAATTCCCAATCCTGTTGAGAAAATAATATAATCAGCCGGGAAATCAAGAGGAATAGCTTTATAGACAGAAAAAAGATTGCGGCCTGTTGCCAAAATTATAGGGATATTACGGCTTCTAAGCTTCTGCAAAGCCTCT
The DNA here is from genome assembly GCA_964421365.1 of uncultured Bacteroidaceae bacterium. Classification (GTDB taxonomy): domain Bacteria; phylum Bacteroidota; class Bacteroidia; order Bacteroidales; family DYOH01; genus CAYQXT01. The sequence continues at coordinate 3,393 of CAYQXT010000331.1, read as the reverse complement.
AAGTTTTCTTTAGAAATCCGATTTTGGCTGTTTAGTAAGGTGCCATCTATATCCGAAATGAACAAAATGTTTTTTTTAAAATTCCTTTTTGCAAATATAGGGATAATTTTTTAAAGGAATAAGATAGTCTAAGCTGAAAACAAAATCGGGTCGATTGTAGTCTTCGCGATGAAAGATACCGACATAGGGGTCTATTCCAGCTTTAATAAGTGCCCCTTTTATTTTTCCGTATAGAATTCCATAGCCATAATTAAGAAGGGTATTAAAAATGTCTTTTGCCGGATGCTGCGATCGCTCGCTAAAGGTATATTCTTGAGGCATAAATTTTGCGATAAGCTTAAAATAAACCTTTGCAGCTGCTCCTTCCCAGCCCCTCAAACTGGCAGCTATATCGCTTAGAGTTTGTTCTTTAATAGATTTTATTTTTTGTTTATAATCTTCAAGTTTACGAATACTAATTTCAAAATTATGTTGATTTTCGGGTTCATGAATAAAAGTAAAAAGCAAGGCAATCTGATTATCGTTTTTTTCGGTAATAATTTTTTTTATCCATATACTTGCTTGTGGCGATAGGCTAAAATCAATCTGTTTGCGGCGTATAGTGGTGAAAGAGCCAAAGCGTGTACTCCAAATTCGACCTATGGGAGAGTAAGTTGTTGATATTTAGATATTTTTTTATTTATATCAATATTTGCAATATTCATCAATAATTGATAGTTTTGTGTTGGAAGATAAATTACCTTACTCCCATTTTTTGTTTGCCGGCTTGCATAAAGTGACGGGTATGCTGAAAGAAAGAATAAAAATTAGAATAAAATGAAAGAGAAACGAAAAGTATTATTCTCGTGGCTGGCTTTTACAAACGATTTTGTGGAGGATACAAAAGAAATCAACGAAAATGGAATAAGCGTAGAGTTTTACCGGTATCATTATAAACAAAAGGCTTATGATGAGCATATATTGTTACGAACGGCCGATATGAAATCGGTACAAAAAGCAAATTTACTGTCGATATATTTAAAGCAGGAATTTGATTTTGTGAACATAGACATTCAGGAAGTTGATATAAATGATTTTATGGATATCAACGAGATAAAAAATAAGGTAGAACTTTTGTTGCTCAAATACAGAGAGTCGGAGGTGGATTTAATGATAGGAGCCGGAACGGCTTTAATGCAATTGGTGTGGTATTTTTTGCACGAATCTACGGATGTGTTTACCCGTTTGATACAGCCTGTGCGTAAGGAATATTGGGAAGATAAAAAAAAGCCTAAGTTGGTAGAGATACAGCTGAAAAAATCGCCCGAAGCTTATGCTTTTGCTCTACTCAATCAGGAGCACGAGAAGAAAGATAAGCAAATTTATCTTAGCAAGTCTTTAAAAAAGGTTTATGACAAAGCCGATCAAATAGCACTTGTAGATGGGGTTGCTGCTTTGGTCTTAGGGGCTTCGGGAACTGGTAAAGAATTGATTGTTAAATACATACATAGTCATTCGGCTCGTCAGGATAAGCCGTATATAGCCATTAATTGTGCGGCTATGCAAGATAATTTATTGGAGTCGAGGCTATTTGGATATAAAAAAGGGGCTTTTACAGGGGCAGATAAAGACCAGAAAGGGATTTTGAAATCAGCATCGGGGGGAGTGGTTTTTTTAGATGAAATAGGGGATATTTCGCCTTATATGCAGGCTGCATTATTGCGTTTTTTGCAGGAAGGAGAGCTTTTTCCGATAGGAGCCAATGAGCCAGAGAAGACCAATGTGCGCATCATTGCTGCTACGAATAAGAATTTAGAGGAAATGTGTAAAAAAGGGGAATTTAGGTGGGATTTGTACTATCGTTTGGCAGTGGCGGTGATAAAAATGCCGTCTTTTGAAACTTTTGCAAGCAAAGAGCGTAGGACTTATCTTAATTTTCTGGTAGAAATAAAACAAAAGGCTTTGGGGAAAAAACAAAAACTACAATTTAGCCCCAAGGCTTTAGAAATTATTGACAGTTACTCGTTTCCGGGGAATTTTAGAGAATTAGAGAATTTAATCGAACAGCTTTATGTATTTGTTTCGGATGAGGTTAAGAGTGAAAATTTGCCCGATCGTATGTGGCAAAAGTCTTCAGACTCGGAATTGAGTATGGATTTTGCCAAAAAACAGCAGATTATTAAGGTGTTGAAGATTTTCGATGGGAATTTAACACGAACTTCAAAGGTTCTTGGCATTTCGTTGAATACGCTGAAAAACAATATGAAAGAATATGAAATTAGGCTAAAAAAAACATGGTTTATCAAATAATAAGTCCCGAATTTTTCGGCATAATTTGTTATTTTTCGCTCATTCGTCCATAGCCAACTGCAGTTTTAGCACCGATGCCGTGTACAGATAGGGCTTCTTTGAGCCACAAATCAATTGTTTTTTCATTGATTTTCAGATTATTAAACCTTTCTTTTTTTTGAACCAAGCAGAAACTGAAATTTTGTGTCTTTTACGGTTAAAAACATAATGGGACGTGGATTTTGATAGTCTGTTGGTGCTACTGTATTATTTTTATCATCGTAATAATCGGGGTAATGCACGTTCATTACGTCGGGTTCAACTGCCTGCGTGCATAGGTGTTTCGGCTTTTAAAAATAAAACATTTGCTTTTCTGTACATAATTCTATATTTTTAATTTTCTATTAATTTAATATTTTTTGCTATTTGTTCGGGTGTAGGAAGCAAACCTTCCCACGCTTTGGGCAATTGGTTGGTTATATTGTAAGTTGAAACGCCAATTGGCTGATTGCTTTCTCGCAAAGCATAATCTACACGAGTTCGTTTTTTTGTTTTGCAAATAATTATGCCAATACTCGGATTTTCGTTGGGCAAGCGAATTTTATCGTTAAGCAAACTCAAATAGAATTGCATTTTTCCGGCATATTCGGGTATAAATTCGCCTATTTTCAGCTCAATGGCTACCAATGATTTTAATTTTCTGTGAAAAAGCAATAAATCAATAAAATATTCATCTTCACCTTCTTTTATTCGGTATTGGTTGCCCATAAAACTGAAATCGCCACCCATTTCAATTAAAAATTGTCGAATATTATTTACTAAAGCAATTTCTAATTCTCTTTCAGAATGTTTATCTGCTAATCCCAAAAAATCAAAATTATATTCATCTTTTACAGCAAGAATTGCTTGATTTCGGTATTTTTCGGGTAAGTTTTGTTCAAAATTGGTCTGATTAGTTAAATATAAAGCATACGAATTTCCTTCAATATGATGAATAAGCACATTTTTTGACCAGCCGTATTTTCGGGTCATACGAATATAAAATTCTCGTTCAAGATTACCTTTGCATTTACTCATTATCAGAGTGTTATGTGTCCAGCCAATTTCTGCAACCATTGGTTGCAG
>CAYQXT010000330.1:0-4516 GCA_964421365.1 uncultured Bacteroidaceae bacterium | reverse complement strand
AAATAAAAATGTTTCTCACCTGAATATTTTAGTTAATGATGTAAATTTCTCCAGCCAATACGGTTTCAAATACGGATACGGACATGGTTATGGTTACGGCTACAGCTATGGATATGGACAAAAAAATACCTATTTTGATGCAGGGAAAAAATCTATCTGGAAAAAAATTAGAGATTTTATAAGAATATAAGAATGGGTTTGGGATTCTGGATTCTGGATTTAGGATTTAAGAATTGTAGAACAACACTCGTAGAACAACATTAACCATTACTTATCATTCCCCTAATTCATAAAACTGCGAAGCATTAACTCCGGCCGCAAACGAAGTTATTAATTTTCCCTGAGAAGTATAAATATACACTTCCGAATCTTTTACAAAATTTTTGGCATCGCTAGTCCAAACTCGATCCTGACTATCAACAAACAAGGCATATAAATTCCTTTTGCCAGCAGAGATAAAAGATTGCTCGGGGATTCCGATACTTTCTATTCCCATTTTATATATAGCTCCATTCAGAAAATAGAGACTATCTTTGTCCTGATTGATTACAAGATGAATGGGTGAATCTGCTTTATTCGGAAACAAAATACTTGAGATAATTGTATCAATTTCAGTATCAATCTGGTACAAGGCCGGATATTCCGAACTATTAAAACCACCGCCACACAGAACCCAAAGATTATTATTTTTATCCAATACCAGAGAATTTGGTTCTAAAGTCAAATTCAGACTATCGGTAAGTTGATTTTTTTGGGTATCTAAAATCAAAAGTTTATCACCAAAAGACCAATTAAGAATGTACAATTTTGTACCTACAAGAAGCATATTTTCGGTTGATTTAGGTGCAGGAATCTCTTTTTCAAGACTAAAATCTGTAAAATTAAGTACACTTATTTTTCCCGCATATAGATCAGAGACATAGGCATATTTCGCTACTTTAATTATATAGCGGGGAGAAATAAGGCCATCCAGTTCTGCTACTTTTTGCAGGGAATTTCGATGGGTTTTAACAATTTTGCCCGAGTTATTTACAATCAGATAAATAAAGTCATTAGTAATACAGGCCGATTGAGGAATATCACCCAATTTTTCGTTGTTAATCTGCTCATATACCTTATTTTCAACCTTATTGCTATCTGAATAATAAATACCTAGACTTCCATTATTCCAATTAAAATTTCCTTCATTAATAATTAGGAAAGTATTTTTTAAATTGCTTAATTTCAGATTATTTTCGTTTGTTATGGGCTTACATGAAAAGAGGAAAAGTAAGAAAAATAGAACTAAGCAATGGTTAATTCTTAATGATAAACAGTGAATTTTGTTTGTCGATAGAGAATAGTTTGTTCCTCCAAAATAACTGCCAAATAGATAGCTCAGGCTACTTATAATTTTTTTCATTCGTATATATGTTAATATTAACCACATAGACAATACTTTAGAAAACATAGATTTTGAACCAGATAAGTCGTTTAGTACACATAGTGAAAATCGTTATCACCATTACTTCTTTATACTTTTCGATGACGCTCGAAGGATGGGCTTTTCACTATTAACTAATAATTTCCCAGCTAAAATTAGATTTTTTCATTTTTACAAGCTGATTGGATAGAATTTCATGTTCTGGTAATTTTAATTCCGGATCCTGATCGATTATATCCATAGCAATATTGCGAGCCAGCAGAAGAATATCGCCATCCTCTACCAAATTAGCCAAACGAAAACGAAAAGGCACTCCACTTTGTTGCGTACCTTCAATATCCCCCGAACCACGAAGTTTCATGTCCACTTCAGCAATTTCAAAGCCATCCGAGCTATTAACCATCGTATTAATTCTGGTTCGACTATCGCGTGAGAGTTTATATGAGGTCATCAGAATACAAAAGGCCTGATCTGCACCACGCCCCACCCTTCCACGCAATTGATGTAGTTGCGACAATCCAAAACGCTCGGCGCTTTCTATTATCATCACTGAAGCATTAGGCACATCTACACCTACTTCTATAACGGTGGTAGCCACCATAATTTGTGCCTGCCCTTTGACAAACATTTGCATCGACTGCTCTTTATTTTCAGCTTTCATTTTGCCATGCACAATCACGGTATTATATTCGGGCGGTGGAAAAGCACGCGTGATACTCTCATAGCCATCTTCCAAATCCTTATAATCGAACTTTTCAGACTCCTGAATCAAGGGGTAAACAATATAAGCCTGTCGTCCTTTAGCAATTTCTTTTCGCAAGAAGCCAAAAATCTTCAATCGCTTGGCATCTGTGGCATGTATTGTTTTTATTTCTTTCCTTCCTGGCGGTAATTCATCTATCACCGAAACGTCCAAATCACCGTAAACAGTCATGGCCAAAGTTCGCGGTATGGGTGTAGCTGTCATGACCATAATATGCGGTGGTGTGGTATTCTTTTTCCATAATTTAGCCCGCTGAGCCACACCAAAACGATGCTGCTCATCAATAACTACAAAGCCAAGATTTTTAAATCTCACCACATCTTCCAAAAGCGCATGTGTCCCGATAATAATCTGCAAATCACCATTTAAAAGCTCTTCGTGAATAATACGTCGCTGCTTAATACGCGTAGAACCAGTAAGTAAACGAACATTAATATTAATGCCCTCCAGAAATTTCCTAATAGTGCTAAAATGTTGTGTAGCAAGAATTTCAGTTGGTGCCATCAAGCAGGCCTGAAAACCATTATCTAGGGCAAGCAACATAGATAAAAGAGCAACCAGTGTTTTGCCACTCCCCACATCACCCTGCAATAGACGGTTCATTTGAATACCCGAGCCAACATCCTTACGAATCTCTTTTAATACTCTTTTCTGAGCATTTGTGAGTTCAAATGGCAAATTTTCTTTGTAAAACCGCATAAAAATATCGCCAACCTCACTAAATATCCAACCTTTAAAGCGATGATGTAATTTTTTTGTTTTAGCCAGACTTAATTGAACAAAAAAAAGCTCTTCGAATTTTATCCGGTATTTTGCAGCCAAAAGTTTCTGTTGGTTTTCGGGGAAATGCATTTGGCGTAACGCCTCTGCCAAGGGCATTAATTTAAGCGAATTTAAAATTCCAAGGGGTAAGGTTTCGTCTATTTCGAGTCCGGTTTTAAATGCATCGGCGATAATATTCTGTAAAATTTTAAGACTGATATATTTCTTTTTCAATTTCTCGGGCATGGTATAAATACCCTGAAAACCACTTAAATTACGCTTTTTAAATTTTTCGGGTTCTTCCATATCCGGATGAACGATATTAATTTTGCCGTTAAAAAAATTAGGCTTACCAAATATGACATAGGATTTTCCCTGCGAATATTTATCTTCTATCCATTTTATGCCCTTAAACCAAACTAATTCTATTTTACCTGTTTCATCGCCGGCAATAGCCACCAATCGCTGTTTAAACCCCTGACCAATTTTGTTAAAACTTAAAATAGTAGCCTCAAACTGTATATAAGACATTTCACCATTAATCTCGTTAATTTCATAAAACTTAGACCGATCAATATAGCGAAACGGAAAGTAATAAACAAGGTCTTCTATCTGATTAATTTTCAATTCTTTAGCAAAAATCTCAGCTTTTTTTTCACCTACACCCTTTAAAAATTTAATATTTGTACCTAATTTTAGCATCTCACAGGCAAAGATAAAATATAATCTTGGATTTGGGAATTGGGAATTGGGATTTGAGCTTCCAGACTCCCAATTTTCTATAATAAAATAAAAAATGCTTACAAAATATCATTTCATACTATTATTTTCTTTTTTTGTTTATAACAATGCTTATTCTCAAAATAACAGTCTATATTTTAAGGTTAAAATTAAGAAAACAAAATCAGATTATACGCTCATTTATGGCAGAAACATAGGCCTAAAAATGTTGGATACTCTTTATGGGATAGCAAATCCGGATTCGCCTACACAATTTATTGTAGTAGGACTATCAGATAAAAAAACCCACCTTTTGACAAACGACGGAACATATTATACAGACGATTCCCTATGGATAAGAATGACCATTTCAGAAAATCAAGAAAACATCTTTACTAATTTGTTTAAAAAAGGACTATTCATACAATCTGGCACGCATATATTAAATAGTCCGGAGAAAATATATAGCTATGATGCTTTTACAGCGAACAAATTATTCTTATTAATAAAAGAACAACTCTATTCAATAGCAGACAGTCTTTCTCCAAGGCAAAAGCTTTCTAAAGGCAAATACCGACATAGTTCGTTGATTTATGCACTAAAACATGCCGATAAAGAACAAATAAAATTTTTCCTAAATTATTTATCTGATACTAAAAAGAATAGTAGAGAAATCATCAATCTTGAAAAAAACTATATTAGCTGGCTCTATGCAGGCGAACCATTTAGCTCTGAAGATTTAATGAAAAAACTGATGAGCTTTAATACAGAAAATGAGCTTAAGAATAGCCTTAAAAGAAATAACTATCAGTATAAAATACAACACATAACATACATGTTAGATAAGG
>CAYQXT010000329.1:0-4517 GCA_964421365.1 uncultured Bacteroidaceae bacterium | reverse complement strand
GGGTACTATTTTTTAGTGCCTTATTTTCTCTAATAGCAATGCTGCTCATAAATAATTCTATTCGATTATCGGTATATGCTAAACGTTTCACAATTAAAACTATGCAAATGGTCGGAGCAACAAAACGTTTTATCCGCAAACCTTTTATTAGGAGCAGTATAAAACTGGGCTTTTTCGGATCAATTGTCGCAATAATAGGTTTGGCCATTACCATTTACTATTTAAATGATTATTTTCCAGAACTCGGGCTGCTCGATACAGAAAATGATAAAATAATACTAGCTGTTTTATTTGGAAGTGTATTTTTAATTGGTATTATTATTACTTGGTTAAGCGCATTTTTTGCTACGCAGCGCTTTTTAAACCTTAGAACGGACGAATTATATTATTGAAATGACAAAACAAGAAGAAAAATCGAAAGGAGAATTTTTATTTGGCAAGCGAAATTATAGTATTATGCTAATTGGCGTGGTATTCATCGCCATAGGCTTTATTTTAATGGCCGGTGGCGGTAGTGAAGATCCTACAGTTTTTAATGAAGAAATTTACAATTTCAGACGTATTCGTTTAGCTCCCACATTAGTAATTATTGGTTTGATTATCGAGATTTATGCCATATTAACAAATCCGAAAAAATAATTGATGAGTTATTTAGAAGCGATTCTTTTAGGGCTGATTCAAGGCTTAACGGAATTTTTACCTGTTTCTTCTAGTGGCCATTTAGAGATAGCAAAAGTCATATTTGGTGATAATTCTTTACCACAAGAAAGTCTAACATTTACTGTCATTTTACATTTTGCTACAGCATTAAGCACTATGGTAATTTTTAGAAAAGAAATTCAAACAATTATAAAAGGGTTATTACAATTTAAATGGAATGAAGAGTTTCAATTTTCTCTAAAAATTATCCTATCCATGGTCCCGGCAGTTTTAGTCGGCTTGTTTTTTGAAAAACAACTGGAGTCTTTTTTTGGAGGTAAACTATTATTGGTAGGGTGTATGTTATTAGTAACGGCGTTACTTTTATTGCTTGCCGATAGAGCAAAGAATACTACTAAAAACGTTTCCTATAATAGCGCATTTATTATAGGAATTTCTCAGGCCGTAGCTATGCTTCCAGGGATTTCAAGATCAGGTGCTACTATATCAACTTCTGTATTATTAGGAATCGATAGAACAAAAGCGGCTCGATTTTCTTTTTTAATGGTTGTCCCTTTAATTTTTGGGAAAGTAGCTAAAGATGTCATTGGAGGAGAAATTAATCTCGATAGCTCTCAAATAGGTGTTATGAGTGTAGGCTTTATCGCTGCTTTTCTTTCTGGATTACTCGCTTGTAACTGGATGATAACACTCGTAAAGAAAAGTAAATTATCATACTTCGCCATATATTGCGCTGTTGTTGGTTTTATTGCTATTGGGTATACTTTAACAAGGTAAAATGACAGTAGAAGGTTTTAAAAATGGGCAAGTTCTTTTAATAGACAAGCCTTTAGAATGGACTTCATTTCAAGTTGTGAATAAGATTCGTTGGCAAATAAAACAACAATTCAATTTAAAAAAAATAAAGGTAGGTCATGCGGGTACGCTCGACCCATTAGCTACAGGCTTGTTAATACTCTGCACCGGTAAGTTCACAAAAAAAATTAATGAATTTCAAGCCCAGCAAAAAGAATATACAGGTACTTTTACCCTGGGAGGGACTACTCCTTCTTATGATTTAGAAACAGAAATTGACAAAACATATCCAACTAAACATATAAATAACCAGTTGATTCAAGAAGTAACGCAACAATTCACAGGAGATATTGAACAAAAACCGCCTATTTTTTCTGCTATAAAAAAAGATGGTAAGCGTTTATATGAACACGCCAGAGCGGGAGAAACTGTAGAAATTGAGTCGCGTAAAGTAACGATTTATACCTTTGAAATCACTAAAATAAATGTACCCAAAATAGATTTTAAAATTTCTTGTAGTAAAGGGACATATATCAGATCAATCGCTCATGATTTTGGACTAGCATTAAATTCAGGAGCACATCTTTCTGCCTTAAGACGCACCAAGATTGGTGACTTTAGCGTTCAAAATTCCCAAAGCATTGAGGAGTTTATTACTAGTTTAAATAACTTGTAATAATTCTAGTAGATCATTTTCTATATTTTCGCCCTTATCCTTATTATACCAAACTTGTAATTCCTCTTTAAATTCAGGATCTAAACTACCATTTGCCTCTTTATAGTCGTTTACCATTTTTGTAGCAATTGAAGGTCGAGGACCCCAAGTATCAATAATTTCTTTGGTTTCAGTATCTAAAGCAATTAATTTAGGAATGGATTTGCTGTCATTAGTTAAAAACTGATTCATCAAATCCTCATTTTCATCTCTTAACACAATTTTCAAATCTATCGCCTCAGAGGCGTCAGAAATTTTATGTATCACTGGCAATGCATGAGCAGCGTCTCCGCACCAACCTTCAGTAAGCACGATCCAAGTAATTTTTTTTGTAGCTTTTTGTAATAATTTTTGAGTTTTTTCAGATAAATGAAATTTTCTGTCAAGTCGTTTCATTCGAGCATTTCCCAACTTACTGTAATTCAAATAGTCATCTGTTTGATTTTCTCCAGTCGACTTCCCTTGAGCCAATAAGTCAGAAACCATTGTTCTATATTCAATATACGTAAAACTATTCGCTAAATTATTTTCAATAATGTCTTTCATAATCATAAATTAAATCAGATACTTAGACCTAAAAAAAGTCAAAACTTACAATCGCATTTATGAATATTTCTGTTTGAGTTTCGACAACATTTCGTCGGTCATTTTCTCTAAATCGTATGAGTGTTGCCATTTCCAATCTCTTTTGGCTTCACTATCATCGATACTTTGAGGCCAGCTGTCTGCAATTTTCTGTCTAAAATCTGGCGTATATGAAATTTCAAAATCAGAAATATGCTTTTTAATCTCTTTAGCAATCTCTTGTGGAGTAAAATTTATTGCTCCAATATTATATGCAACATAATTTTTTATATCTGTAACGCTCATCAAATCAATGGTCGCCTTTATAGCATCTTCCATATACATCATTGGCAAACGAGAATCTTCTGATAAAAAACAATTATATGTTTGTTCTAAGATTGCTTTGTGATAAATTTCGACGGCATAATCAGTTGTACCTCCGCCGGGCATTGTTTTCCAGCTTATGATGCCAGGATATCGAACACTACGTACGTCAACATTAAAATTAGTTTTATAATATTCGCACCAGCGCTCACCTGCTAATTTACTAATTCCATATACTGTGGAAGGTTCAGTAATTGTTTGTTGGGGTGCAAATTCTTTTGGTGTTGAATTTCCAAAAACCGCAATAGAACTAGGCCAAAATATTCTATTTATGATCCCGCCTTTCGCTAAATTAAGCACATGAAATAATGACGTCATGTTTAGATTCCAAGCCTTATCTGGATTTTTTTCGGCAGCACCTGAAAGCATAGCCGCCATTAAATATACCGTATCAATATTATGTTTTTCAATTACAGTCTCTATTTGCTCTTTATTCGTTGCATCAATAAATTCGAAAGGCCCTGAATTCATTAGTTCAGGAAGTCCCTCCCTAATATCAGAAGCTACAATGTTTGTACTACCATAGGTTTTTCGCAAACCTATGGTTAGTTCAGAACCTATTTGACCAGAAGCGCCAATAATAAGTATTTTGTTACTCATCAACACATATTTATTTGAAAGCAAATATATATAAATACAACACTTTACTCAATAATATTTAACATAGATTTTACCTCAAAAAGCACTATTTTTGAAATTCAAATATTATCTATCTCTATGCTTAGAAAATATATTATATTATTTTCAATATTTCTCGTTATTGGTTGTAATGATTCTAAAACGAAAGAGACAAAAGGTGAAGAAAGTCTTACCAGAACCAGTCAAGAAAACACTGTAGTGAATGGTCTTGGGGAACTGTTAAATAAAGAATCAAGAGCGTTAGTTGAGGGCTGGGGAGAATATCAAATTTTAAATGAGGAATTAGATGGTTATTATAACATAACTACAGAAGAAGCTTTGTTTAAAGCTAAGGATATTTCTAATTATGCTAAAGAATTAAGAGATTCTATAAGAATTAACTTCTTAGACAGACCAGACGTAAAAATCAGATTGAATGTTTTTTATACTTCCGCCTTAAGATTGTCTGACATGGAAACCATTAAAAGTATAAAATCTGATGAAGTGAAAGCAGAAATAACAAATATGCTAAACGCTTTTTCGGCTATAAATAGTAAAATAAACAATATTGTAATTCAAAGAAAAATAGAAAAAGAGCTCACTATTTTTGGAAATAATTTAAATTATTAACATAAATAGTGAAAGAAACTTATTAAATTTGCACTTCTCTACAATTCAAATACACGACACATGATAAAAAAATTACTAATACTTACAATTATATTTTCTTCAGCATGTTTATATGCTCAAGATTTTCCGTTACTCTCGGATATAGATAAGA
>CAYQXT010000328.1:0-4551 GCA_964421365.1 uncultured Bacteroidaceae bacterium | reverse complement strand
CTATTTTTATCGTATAAAACACGGTACAGATGCGGCCTTAGCTCTTGCACTGACACATTTGCTCATCAAGAATAATCAAATAGACAGAAAATTTATTGATGAATATGTTTTAGGTTTTGATGAATTTGCGAAGCATACTAATAAATATACCCCCGAATGGGCCACAAAAATCACCGGTTTGAGTGTTGCTCAGATTACTGAGCTTGCCCAACTAATAGGAAGCATAAAACCTATGACCATAATTCCTGGCTATGGAATGCAGCGCTATACCAATGGAGGACAAAGTGTGCGCAGTATTTTGAGTTTGCAAGTTCTCACCGGAAATATAGGGAAGAAAGGCGCTACATGGCATTATGCAAACCTACAATCTTATGTGTTTGATGCCGTAAAAGAGCCAGAATCTTATTATCTGCCCAAAGAGACTGACGGTATTTTTCGTCGATCGGTGTCTATGGCGCGTTTGGGCAGGGATATTTTAGCACAGCAGAATCCTTCGCTAAAAATGATTTGGGTGGAAAGGGGCAATCCTGTGGCACAGAATCCTGAAACATCCGTAGTTTTAGAGGCTTTTCGTAATATGGAATTTCGCGTAGTGATAGAGCAATTTATGACTGATACGGCCATGGAAGCCGATTTAATTCTTCCGGCCAAGAATATGTTTGAACAGGCCGATTTAGTGGGAGGCTACTGGAATCCTTATGTGCAGTTACGCCAGAAAGTTGTAGAACCCCCGCCAGAAGTAAAACCAGAAACTGAGATTTATTACCTGCTATCCAAAAAATTGCAAATAGAGCCGGTATTAATCGACAAATATTTGGTAGCGCCTAATGATGAGGCAATAGAGCATTGGTTAAAAACTAAACTCAAAGCTTTTCCCGAATTACAGTGGGAAAAATTACAGGAAGCACCGCAGTTAGCTAATTCTTATGAAGAAATAGCTTTTGCCGACATGAAATTTACTACGCCAAGCGACAAGATTGAGCTTTTTTCCAAGCAAGCCAAGGCGCTTTGGAATGTATCCGAATTGCCTGAATATGTTCCTATCCCTGAGTTTCAGAATAATGATAAATTCCCACTTGTTTTGATGTCGCCGAATACCAAAAACAGAATTCATTCGCAGTTTGCTAATTTGCCGGCATTGAAAATGCTAAGCCCTGAGCCTTTTGCTTGTATTTCGCCGGTTACAGCACGAAAATATCAGATAAAAAATGGGCAGAGAATAGAGATATCTAATGATAGAGGAAAAATCAGAATAGTGGCACAACTCGATAATTCAATGCCCGAAAATGCCGTTTTGGTACATAATGGCTGGCAACTGATAAATGGAGCAACGCCTAATATGCTTTCGGCTGCACGCGAAACCGACATGGGACACGGAACAGCTTTTCACGACAATAGAGTTGCCATAAAAGTTTGAAATTTTTTATTCCTAATTATCACCCCATCCGATTTTCTAAATTCTAAATTCTAAATCCCAACTTTATCACTATCTATCAGAATATATATATGATTTATTCTTGGGGCTTCGGAATAATATGTTCAGATTATGCAAGTCATTTGTTAATCATTCAATTCTTTTTATTAAATTTGTAAAAAATACCGTGTAATTTTTTATTTATGCAGAATTTTAGAATTAATATTGCCAGCATTATATTTTGCTTATTAAGTTTTTCGCCTCTTTTTATGAAGGCAGACGGTGGTCTGGTAGCATTTTATAAAGTGGCAGTTCTTCCTAATACCGTAGAAGAAACCGAAGTAATTATTGAAAAGGCGCTAACTGCAACGAAAGATGTGCGAGGAAATATACAAACGCCCTTTATAATTGTTGGTAAATACCATCCCGAAAAATCAGCGGATAAATTGGTCATTTCATTCACACGTAGAGATTTAATAGAAATAACCGCTAAGATTGGTGATTTTGCCACATTGGCAGCAGTGTTGAAAATTGCAGTGCAAAAAGAAAAAGACGAATCTGGAAAGGAAACAGGAAATGTGGTTGTTTCATTGCTAAATCCTGAATATCTGTTCTATGCCTATTTACGTAATCATATTAATTCGACAAATGAAACTGCTCTTGCCGGTATTTCCGAAGATACTAAGTTCGCTCTTCTAAATTTACCCGGTGTAATGTTTTTCCCATTGATAACAAGCTCGTTGTCTGAAAATGAACTTAAAAATTTTCGTTTTATGGTTCGTTATCCTGGCTTTGAAGATATGATACACTTGAAAAAGTTTAATGTCTTTCAGCAAGCCGTATCTACTACATTGAGAAATTTGCATGCACGAAAGAATGGCGCTGTGCAGGCTTTTTTTTTAGTTCCAAAGGATTTTCCTAAACTGATGGGCGAACGCTCAGGAGAACTTTCAAGAGTCTTGCCTATTGGAAGTAATACTGCTGTTGTGGGTGTTGGCTTAGTCGATGACCGTATTGGTGAAAAGAAATTTTTGCCTATACTTGGCGAAGAGCATTTGGCCGCACTTCCTTACGAAATTCTCATAGAAGATAAAGAAGCTCTTATGCTTAATGGTCGTTTTCGTTTTCCGCTTTTTTGGTCGGATGTGAGTATGCAGGAATTGAGGCAAATATACAAAACACCACGTGATATACAAGAAACCTTTAAGTCACTCATGGAATAATATTAATTGGGATTTAGGATTCGGGAATTGAAGATTGGCACTTGTAGAACGGCATTCATCATTTACAATTAGTTTTATTTTCCATTGAAATAATTCATGGTACGTTCCAGACCAATAGTTCCAAAACTATTAATGGCTTCAATCATTTTGTCAAAGCGTTCGGGAAGCGTTTTTTGTTCTTCCACTGTCCAGTCGCCTAAAACATAGTCTATCTGTCTTCCTCGCGAAAAATTATCGCCTATGCCAAAGCGAAGACGAGGAAATTTATTATGGCCTAATTTTTCGATAATGTCGGCCAGACCATTATGTCCACCTCCACTACCTTGCTTCTTTATTCTAATTGTGCCAAAAGGAAGGGCAACATCATCCACGATAATTAAACAATTTTCAGGCTCAATTTTTTCATTTCTGAGCCAGTATCGAACAGCTTTACCACTCAGATTCATAAAAGTGGTAGGTTTGATTAGGATAAATTGCCGTCCTTTGTATTTATATTCAACACGAAATGCGTGACGATTTATCTCAAAATTAAGATTGGACGCTTTTGCTAAAGCGTCCAATACTTGAAATCCTATATTATGGCGAGTCTTTTTGTATTTCTCACCGATATTTCCTAATCCAACAATTAGATATTTCATCCTTTTTTGTGTATTATCTTAGGGATGTTTATTTTTTCAATATTATTCGGCTGGAGTAGTTGCTTCTTCATCAGTAGCAGCTTCTTCTTGTTCGCTTTCGCCTTTGGCTGCACGAGTTAATTTCACACTGGCTACAACTGCATTTTTAGAATCTAATAATTCTAAATTGTCATAAGCTAATTCACCAACTTTAATACTGCTACCTAATTTTATATTTGTTACATCCACTTTGAGCGTATCAGGTAAATCTTTTTTCAAACCGCGAACTTTTATTCTACGGTAATCAATTTGCAGTTTACCACCCATTTTCACTCCTTCGGAAAGTCCGCTAATTTCAACCGGAATAGCTATATTAATTTTCTTATCATCGGATATTTGTAAGAAATCAATATGTAAAATTCTGTCTGTAACCGGGTGAAATTGAATGTCTTTTAAAATGGCTTCCATATTTTTATCGCCAATATTAATATTAACGATATAGGCATTAGGGGTATAAACTAAATGACGGAAATCACTTTCTGCAGCCGAGAAATGAATATTCTCTCCTCCTCCATATAGAACACAAGGAACCTTTTCTTCTTTTCTAAGTGCTTTGGTGTACTTTTTACCCAAATTTTCTCTAACTGTACCTTTTAATTCAAAAGTTTTCATAATAATTAATTTTTGTGTTACTCAAAATTGCTTCTTGCTCCTGATTAATAGCAATTTCCCATTACACGTTAAACATTTTAAGAGCGTGCAAAGTTATATAAATTTCAGAGATTTAAAATTTTTTTTTATTTACCCCATGATTTTATTTAGAGCAGCAAAAATAGAAATTGCATAAATATAAAAACGAAGATAACGCGTTAATCCATAGAGTAAGAAATTTTTAAAAGGATATTTTACAATACCGGCAATTGTGCTTATCGTAGCAAAAGGCAATGGAAATAGTGCTGCCATAACGACAATCCAGCCTCCCCATTTACGAATTAAATTAAAATTTTCTTTAAATCGTTTCTCTATATAATGGTGTACGCGAGGAAATCTTTGAACTGCCACACCAAGCCAGTAGGCGGTAATTCCACCCATATAAGATAAAGTGGCTAAAACGGTAATTAGTAATATCGGTGAACTTTTATCTTTTGTCCATACGATAAAAATATCCGGAGGAATCCAGCCGAGAATAGATTCCGAGATATAAAAAATGATAAAAATAAAACGAGCTTTGAGGGAGAAAATAAAGTCATGTAGTAATCTCTGAATATTAAAAATTGTATTTAAACCGAGTAATAAT
>CAYQXT010000327.1:0-4572 GCA_964421365.1 uncultured Bacteroidaceae bacterium | reverse complement strand
CTATCTGCCTTGTTTTTCAGGGCTATACGGTCTATTTTTGATTTACTTATGGGCATTAATAGTTGTGAAAATATTGGCTGTCCGATAAAATTTGTATCTTTGTTCATATCTTTGTTTATTTATTTTCAGATAAATTTTTTAAAGACAAAGATAAGAGCGAGGGGCGATTTTTCAAACCTTGCTTGATTTTATTTAAAAAGTTTTATCGGACAACAATGATTATTAATGAAGATAAATCAACCAAGAGGAAGGATAACTTTGCAGCTAATTTTAATATCATTAGTAAAATTGCCATGACTTTAATTGACAAAGAGAAATCAAAAAAAAAATCTCTAATGAAAAAAAGACTTCTTGCCGCTTGGAATGACAATTATAGAGAAAAAAATTAAATACTTAAAAGCGATTGCTCTGAAATTACATCCTCTGATTATCCTAATTATGAATTAAATTTTATCTTTGTAGCTAATTTTTAAGAAAACTCGCAAGAATATAGATATGAGTCAAGTGGAATTAACAGAACAAGAACAGTTTAGACGTAATGCCCTGAAAGAATTACTGAAATTAGGTATAAATCCCTATCCGGCATCCGAATTTAAAATTTCTGCCCGCTCAGAAGAAATAAAGCAAAATTTTGATAAAGAAAAAGATAATTATCAGAATATTTGTATTGCCGGCAGAATTATGAGTCGTCGTATCATGGGAAAAGCCTCTTTCATGGAGTTACAAGACCAAGACGGACGTATTCAGGTATATGTAAATCGTGATGAAATTTGCCCTGATGAGGATAAAACACTATATAATACAGTCTTTAAAAAGCTATTAGATATTGGTGATATTGTAGGGATATGTGGCAATACTTTTACCACTCAAACTGGCGAAATATCTGTAAAAGCCAGAGAATTAACCGTATTGACCAAATCTCTTCGTCCTTTGCCTATTGTGAAAGAAAAAGATGGTAAGGTTTACGATGCTTTTTCTGACCCCGAACAACGCTACCGCCGCCGATATGTCGATTTGATTGTTAATCCGCAAGTACGCGATATTTTCGTGAAACGCACCAAGCTGGTAAATACCATGCGTGATTATCTCAACGATAAAGGTTATTTAGAAGTTGAAACACCTATTTTGCAACCTATCTATGGTGGAGCAGCTGCCCGACCTTTTAAAACCCATCACAATGCTTTAGACCAAACTTTATATCTTCGTATTGCTAATGAGTTATACTTAAAGCGCCTTATTGTAGGTGGTTTTGAAGGCGTTTACGAATTTTCAAAAGACTTTCGCAACGAAGGAATGGATCGCTTTCATAATCCGGAATTTACCCAAATGGAACTCTATGTGGCCTATAAGGATTATTTCTGGATGATGGACACCGTAGAGGAAATGGTCGAAAAAATAGCACTAAATATACACGGTAAGACCGAGGTACAAGTGGGCGAGCATGTAATTAATTTCAAACGACCCTGGAAACGCTTTACCATGTTCGAAGCCATTGAGCATTTTACCGGCATCGACATTTCGGAAATGAAAGAAGCCGAACTGCTGAAAACAGCCAAAATATTAGGTGTTGAAACTGACGAAACCATGGGGAAAGGCAAACTCATAGATGAAATTTTTGGCCAAACTTGCGAACATAAGCTTATTCAGCCTACTTTTATCACTGATTATCCGGTGGAAATGTCGCCTTTAACCAAGAAACACCGCAGCAAAGAGGGTTTGGTAGAGCGTTTTGAAGCCATTTGTAACGGGAAAGAGATTTGTAACGCTTATTCGGAGCTAAACGACCCAATAGACCAGCGTAATCGCTTTGAGGAACAATTGGAACTGGCCAAACGTGGCGATGAAGAAGCCATGGTTTTGGATGAGGATTTTTTGCGTGCCATAGAATTTGGTATGCCGCCCACATCCGGTATTGGCATTGGTATCGACCGGTTGGCTATGATTATGACCAACGCCCCTTCTATTCAAGAAGTATTGCTTTTTCCGCAGATGCGTCCCGAAAAACACGAAGTCATCAGCTCGGATGAAGATTTTACAACACTTGGAATTGCTGCCGAGTGGGTTACAATTCTCCGCCGTACTGGAATTTCGCGTACTGAGCAATTGAAAGAACTCAAAGCCGGGAAATTCCACAATGATATATGTGGCCTGAATAAGAAACTCAAAGCCGGATTAAAAAATCCCACGCTTGATGAAGTAAAAGTATGGATTGAAAAAGCTTGATAAAAAAGACCTCGAAGCGTGGGCGACAGCCCACCTTCGAGCGTCATACAGAATCTGCGCCATATTTATTATGCATATTCTTGTATTATTTTGATTGAATATGAAATAACAAACTATTTTTTAACGACAAACAGAATTTATCATTCACCATTACTTCTTAGCTTGACCACCATTTTAATGCCCATAGAATCAATTCTGTTGCTATGGTTAGCTTAGCCATAAAAAACAAGATACTTCTTATCGGTATTCCGGCCAGCTTAAAAATGTAAAAGCCTAAAAAGAGCCAGTAAATAAAGCTGGAAACCGCATATAATAAGATAGTTGAATTAATATCTTTGAAAAAATAAGTTCCAAAAAGCAAACTGCCAAGACGCAGGGTAAAAAGCAAGATGTTTAATTTCAGACTCAGTTTTAGCTCATTTTTTACCATAAACAGTGAAGAAAGAGGGGAGAAGACGAAAACTAAAAACAACCAAGGCGAAATCATTTGCGCAAAGATACCGGCTTGCAACCACTTGACACCAAAGACAAATGAAAAAATTTCCTTTCCGAAGAATAAAATAATAGAAAAAGGAACAATTCCAAAGCTAAAAAGTTTGCGAAATAAATCAGTAGAAAATCGGGTGAGCATTTGTGGATGGTGGCGAATATCGGCAGCATCCTTAAAAAAAACCTGCGAAATAGCATTACCCAGCAAATTCAAAGGGGCTGACATTAATTTTTGCGGTAAAAAATATAAACCGGCAGCTGAAGCTCCAAAAAAGGGAATAAGTAAAAGTATTGGTAATTGTATAGAAAAATGATTAAAAAGTTCAGAGGGCATGGCAAATTTCGGAAACTGACGATAATTGGCAAGCGATGCTTTTATCTGCTTAAAATTAAAATCCTGACGACTGATTTTTAGCGATTTAAGTAGTAACCAAAATTTTAGTAATTGCCCTAGAATATCGCCTAGAATTAGTGAGAACGAAGCTAATTTCAGAAATGAAAATCCGATTTGCGAAGGAGCAGAAACCGCACTACGCACTACGGCTGCTTTGGCTATCTGCTTATAGTTTTTGTTCCGGTTCTGCCAATAACTCAAAATTCGCTGTCCGGCCAGAAAGAAAGCCGATAGTGGAACAAGATAATAAACAGACTTCGTAGGAAATTTTAGCATTAAGAAAACAAAAATAGAAAGAAAAAACACACATACATTCAGCAGAAAAGCAGCAAAAAAAAGATTTTTAGCCTCATGCCCTTTTTTCGGTAGCACAAGACTGTATTCTAGTCCGCCGGAGGCAATGATAGAAATTAGGGCAGCGCCGGCCAGATAATTACTGAAAACACCAAATTCATTGGGACTGAAAATACGGCTTAATACGGGCGAAAGCAGATAAGGAATGACTTGAGCCAGTGCATTTCCACTAAAAATAATCCCAATATTTTTCAGAAAAGAATTTTTCAATGAATTAATATTTAGCCACTAATTACACGAATAATTTTTGTTGAGTAAAATTGCTGTTTGGCTCAGGCTATGCTTGAGACGTTAATATTCTTACAGGCTTAGCCTGAATAATAAATACGACAAAGGTAAATCTTTGCTGAACGAGGATTTAATATTATTCTGTAAATGAAATATACGAATAGTACCAATCCATAAAGTTCGGTAATTTGGTTGTCCTTGAATTACACGTAAAAACATGAATAATTATTGTATGTCCTTGACAATTCGTAATTAGTCATTAGTTATTATCTTTAACGTTGCACTTAAAGGTCAGTTTCGATGGTGAATTTTCGGCATTAGAATAAATAAGAATGGTTTTATGCTGTTTTCCTTTTTTGCCTGTAGAATTAAATTTGGTGTAAACCGAAGCTGTATCACCAGGCATGATAGGCTGGCGAGGATAGTAAGATGCTACACAGCCGCAACTCATCGTTACTTCCGAAATAACAACTGGCGTATTCCCTGTATTCACAAAAATAAAATTATGATTTAATATTTTGCCCTGTTTTATTTTTCCAAAATCAACTTTTTGTTCTAAAAAAATAATTTTGGCTACTTTTTCCTGTGCCAACAAAAATGTGGAGAAACTAAGGAATAAGAAGAGAAATAAACTTCGCATAATTTTAATTTTTTTTTTTTAAAGCTCTGTCAGGGCTTTAAACCCTGACAGAGCTTAGGTTTATGATTTCGAAGTGTCGTCAGACCTTCGAGTATTTTTTTTTTATTCAAACATAAATTTCTTAGGATTCTTCACCTTTTGTTTTAGTAAAGCCGATTCCAGTACATCCGAAACACTTTCCACATACTGAAATTTAAGCCCTTTAATGTACAAATCTTTAATTATCTCAATATCCTTTTTGTTG
>CAYQXT010000326.1:0-4579 GCA_964421365.1 uncultured Bacteroidaceae bacterium | reverse complement strand
AACTATTCGGGCGAAGTTACAAGTCCTACATTTAATATCGCATTCTTCTATGAAACAAAGGATATTAAATTAATCCATATTGACTTATATCGTTTAAAATCCATAGAGGAATTTACAGATTTGGGCATAGAAGAATATTTCGATGAGTCCATTGTCCTCATCGAATGGGGCGATAAAATTGCCGAAGATATAGAAGAATACTTTTCGGTTAGAATTGAGGCAACAAACGAGAATATCAACGTCCGTAAAATTATATTTTCTTATCAAGGGAAAAATTATACCTCAAAATTTAAATTAATTAAAAAAAAATTATCAATTAGATGATAACATTAGGTATTTCAACAGCCTCGAGTAGGTTTGCACTTGTAATCGGTCAGGAGAATAATATCTTATATGATTCAGAGTTAAGGACTATTGAAGATAAAAAAGATATTGTCTCCCTTTTTCTGGAGGGATTAAAGCTTTCTCAAAAGAAAGTGGCAGATATCGAACGTATCATTATAGATAAAGGCCCTGGCGGAACGAGTAGCGTCAGAACCGGCCTTGCATTTGCCAATAGTCTGGCTTTTAGTCTTAAAATTCCGGTTATTCCGGTATCATCTTTTGAGTTAGCCGGAATAGCTGTTTGGGAGCAGCAACAAATTTCAGTAATCAGCACAGTTAAGTCGTTAAAGAACAATGCTTTTATTGGTTATTTTAAGGGATATAATGATTTTTCTATTTATTTTGGAAAAATTGCCGAGATAGTTCCCGATTTAGTCAAAGACGTGGAAAACTTTGCAGTTACAGGCTTTCACAGAGAAATAATAAAGGAACTTCTTCCTGACAAAATAGTTTATGATAGTAAATTAAATTACGGAAATGTTGAACTACTGATAAAAAAGCAGACTCTTTTTGCCGGCCGGGAATTACTATTCCCCAAATATCCAATTCCGATAACCGAACGAAGTGTTATGAGTAATACTCACCAATAATATCGTTGATATAATTGTGAAGTGTATGTAATATATTGTGATAAATCCTATCCATTCAGTAAAACATCGGTTTTGCTTAATTAAAATTATTCGGATAATTCGTGGACAAAAAACATTTATTGGCCTTTGTGGATAGACACTAATTGATGCTTAATGATAAAAGAATTAGAAGTGAAAGAAATTGATGATATAATATATAGTATAAAAAACGGAGGTGTTGTACTTATCCCCACAGATACAGTATATGGACTGGCAGTAAGCCCTTTACACAAAAAAGGGATAGATAAACTTTACAAGCTAAAATCCCGCCCCCGGAATATGAATTTACCAATTATGGTTTCCTCCGTGAAGCAACTAAAAGAATTAGGCTTAGATATAAATAAACCGGCTCAAAAACTTTTAGAATCCGAATGGGTTCCCGGAGCTTTATCTTTAGTTTTAGGTTTTGTCTCTAGCCACCGTGTTAAATGGCTTACTGGCAGAAAGGAAGTAGCTATACGTATTCCAAACGATGAAAGACTGTTGTGCGTACTAGAAAAAACAGGTCCATTGTTGGTTACCAGCGCCAATAAACATAAGAATAGCACGGCCAATAATGTAGAGGAAATACTAGAAGAACTTTTCGGCCTTCCAGATTTGATTATTGAGGGGGGTCAAAGCAATGAAACACCTTCAACAATCGTAAATTGTCACAGTTTTCCTCTTGAGATAGAGAGAGAAGGCTTCATTACAAAAGAAATAATTTTTAAAATCCTCGATAATGAATGATTTAATTTTAGGAATTGAAACTTCCTGCGATGATACTGCTATTGCCTTAGTTGACGAACAAGGTAATGTTATTTCATCTGTCATTTCATCACAAATTGAAATTTACAACGAATTTGGCGGTATTTATCCCGAATTTGCAGCACGTGCACATATAAACAACATACTCCCGACTATTAATGCTACACTTAAAAAAGCAAATCTTAGTCCGCAAGATATTCGTGCTATTGGAGTTACACGCGGTCCCGGTTTAATAGGTTCTCTGCTGGTAGGCTTAAACACTGCAGTAGGTCTGGGTTTAGGATGGAATAAACAGGTTTATGGTATTAATCATTTACGTGGACATCTGCGAAGTGCTGATTTAGAAGAAATGCGCGTAAAATATCCGGCAACCGTACTGTTAGTGTCGGGTGGCCATACCCTTCTTGCTTATATGAAAACAGCCGTGGATATAGAAATACTCGGTTCAACGCGCGATGATTCTGTTGGTGAAAGCTACGATAAAGTAGGTCGAATGCTTGGCTTAGGCTATCCGGGCGGTCCATTAGTCGATAAATTAGCAAAAAAAGGGCAGCCGGTAATTCCATTTCCACGCCCCATGCTACACGAAGACCTTGAGTTTTCGTTTTCCGGCCTCAAATCGGCAGTATCAAGATATATGTCAAACACAAAAGATGCTATTATGGCCGACATAGCAGCTTCGTTTGTAGAATCTGTTTTAGATGTCCTGATTACGAAATCACGTAAAGCCCTAAAAAAATATTCCTCAAAATCATTTGTAATCGTAGGAGGCGTTTCGGCAAGTCCTCAAATTCGGGAAGAAGCAAAAAAATTATCAGATAAAATGGGAGTAGAATTATGTCTTCCCCCCCTAAAATGGACAACAGACAATGGAGCTATGATTGCTCTGGCCACTTGGGATTATATTAAATTAGGGATATACAAAGCCCCAAAGCCTCAGCTAAAGTTGCCTATTTCTGATTTTTAACTCACTTTAACAAGAAAAATTAAAATTAAAAAAAATGAGTTCGATATAAAAAG
Organism: uncultured Bacteroidaceae bacterium; assembly: GCA_964421365.1. Taxonomy (GTDB): domain Bacteria; phylum Bacteroidota; class Bacteroidia; order Bacteroidales; family DYOH01; genus CAYQXT01. Next base: position 1,799 of record CAYQXT010000326.1, on the reverse strand, counting down.
GTGAAATTTGTAATAAAAAAGGTTGGATTAGGACAATTGCTTTTAAAAAAGTTTTATAATGTAGATAAAAAACATAATAAAATTATCGCTATCCCGGAAATAATAGACATACTTGCAATAGAGGGCAGAATAGTAACTATTGATGTCATGGGATGTCAAAAACAGATTGTAAAAAAAATCATAGAAAAACAGGCAGATTATGTCCTGATGGTTAAAGATAATCAAAAAGATCTTAAAAAAAAAATCAAAAAAAAAATCTCTAATGAAAAAAGACTTCTTGCCACTTGGAATGACAATTATAGAGAAAAAAATTTAAATACTTAAAAGCGATTGCTCTGAAGGTTGGAAGGTTTCATCAATCGACAATAAATAAGTTAGCTATATTTCGCAATTTTAATAAAACTATCAGTCCGACCATTTTTTAAACTGAACTTTAATATAATATAAAAAAATGTTAATATAATATAATCTGAAACGAAATGTGATAAAATTTCGTCTATATACTGGCGATTGAAAAAAAATAGATATTTAAACCTTATTCTAATACATTAATGACTCCAGTATAAAAAGGTAAATTTGCATCGAAATTGGTCGGACGGTTTCATTAATCAATTGTAAATGAGCTGTCTATTTTTACTGTTTTAATAAATTTATCCGTCCGACCGATTTTTAGACCGAATTCAAATAATTAATATGAAATTAATTGACTTTTTGAAATTATATGCTTAATTTTGTTAAGTTCAAAACCCTAAATACTATGATAGATTTAATCTTTTTTAAAAAACATGCTCCTCGCTGGATTGTACTGGCTATTGATTTATTCATTAGCCTCAGTTCCATTCTCATTGCGTACTTTCTGCGTAATAATTTAAGTTACCCCACTGCAGAGAATTTGTCTTATGTTGTTTTCTTTGTGGTTATTATAAGATTTATAAGCTTTATTATCAGTAGGACTTATGCTGGAATAGTTCGCTATACCAGCACCCGGGATTCAATAAAAATAATCCTTGTAATTTCAGCCGGTTCTTTTCTGTTTTTAGCTACTAATTTTATCGGTAAATTTTTAGACGGAGCACCAATCATTCCCTACTCCGTTATAATAATAGATTATGTTACAAGTATATTTTTATTAACTGCCTCCCGTCTGGTTTACAAGGCCATATTCTATCAGGTAAGTAATTATGCAAAACCAAAAGTTCATGTCGTAATTTTTGGCTCTGATGAGTTTGCTATCTCTGCCAAAAATTCTCTGGAGCGAGAAACCAGTAAGCGTTATGAAGTTGTGGCTTTTGTTGATTCGGAGCTAAATACGCCAGGAAAAAAGATTGACATTACCTCTATTTTCCCCATGTCTAAACTAAGTGAGTTGTTTGAACTAAATACCGTTTCGTACCTTCTGATAGCAAAAGAGAATGTTTCTTCCGATCTAAAAAAAGAATTAGTGGATATTTGTTTAAATTACTATGTAAAAGTCTTATCAATTCCCAAAGTAAACGACTGGATTAATGGAGAACTTAGTTTCTCTCAATTAAAGACAATCAAAATTGAAGATTTACTTGAACGCCCTTCCATCATATTGGATAAAACGGCAATAAACAATGATGTTAAAGGCAAGACTGTGCTTGTTACCGGAGCTGCTGGTTCGATTGGAAGTGAAATTGTTCGCCAGTTAACAGGCTTCCAGCCCAAACAAATAATCATTTTTGATCAGGCCGAATCCCCACTATACGAATTAGAGATGGAATTAAGAGATTCCTTTCAGTTCCACGACTTCCATGTAATAATCGGTGACATGGCAG
>CAYQXT010000325.1:0-4599 GCA_964421365.1 uncultured Bacteroidaceae bacterium | reverse complement strand
CGGTAGCGCCTGAGTTGGCGAGGGTCAGAATTCCTGCATTATCCATGGTTGCATCGCCCGATAAGGAATATTGCTGTGCTATACCACTTGCATCACCAATTAGGATTTTAGTATTTGCTAAATTACTGGAACCGCTTCTAATGGCTACCCAAGTGCTGCCATTATAAAAGAAAAACTGTCCAATATCTGTGTCATATACAATTAAACTTGTAGCAGGCGAGCTAATTGCATTTTTCTGTATAGTTGTAAGTCTGGGGATGAGCATTCCTTTTGTTATAGATTTAACGTCTAAAACAGCCGAAGCGTCTGGATTATATCCGTTTATGTCTGTGATTGCAATATTTTGACTGAATAAAGAGCTAGCTGTAAGCAATATGATTAAGCTGATTGAAAGTATTTTTTTCATGGCTTATTTTTTTCTATTTTGTCTGTTAAAAATAATATAGCTAAAATGTTTTATCTCGATATTAAATTTACTTGTTGTGGAAATTTTTTTTAAAAAAATGTGTTTCAATAAAAACAATTTTTTTGTATAAATGGTTGCATTCATTTATTTTAGAAATTTCCATCACTTGAAATTTTAAGTGTTGAAATCATTTGATTTCCTTTGAATTCGGTAGTTCCAATAATAGTATATCCTCCTTCGGGCGATAATACACCAGATAGAATTTGTTCGTTTCCTTCTGTTCCTAGGGTATGAAACCATAAAGAATCACCGCGATTATTTAGTTTTGCAAGAAAAAAATCAGAATTATCAACATTCTGCGATTTTCCGGCTATAAAATAATTATCATTATCGTTCAGAATAATAGTGGGATATATTCCATAGTCTTTTTTAAAAATTTTTTCCCATTGTTTTTGATGTGTATATAATTGTATTTTTGCAGAATAAAGTATGCTTTTCCCATTTTCGATGGTATGGGCAGCTAGTATAATTGCTCCATCGGTTGCTTTACATAGGCTTTGTCCATAATTATTTTGCAAATTTCCTAAAGTTATCTTATCTCTTAAAAGTCCATTTGAGTCGGTTTCAAAAATGAGAATATTTGATTGAGCTTGATTATAGTTGGCAAATGAGCTGGTACTTCCAATTATGTCGATCCTATCTGTGCTTGATTTTATCATTTGATTGGCTATATCGTTATTTTCACCCCCATAAGTTCGGAACCAGATACTATCCATATTCAGATTTATTTTAAAAAGAAAAATGTCGAAAGGTGGGACTAATTCAAAATAGTTATTTTGTTGCTTGTTCCCAAGTATATACAGAGTGCTATCTGCGTTAAACATAATATCTGTGGGCTTTAGGCTAAAATTAAAATAATAGCTTGTTGAATCTAATAAGATACCAGAATTGCTATATTTTAATATTTCTAACTGTTGGTAGCTCACGCCTAAGTGGATTTTCTGGCTTTGTGCAGCTACAAAGATTTCGTTTGAATTTGTTTGAGTGATAGCTAGTCCTACTTGGGGAAGGGTATCTTTGGGGCTAACTTCCCATTGGGTATTACCGTTTTGTGAAAGTTTTGCTATATAAATATCATCAGAAGTTTCTGTATGCTTGGTGGAACCAGTAATCAGGTAGGCCTTATCGTTGGTGACAAAAATATCGCCGGCTTGATCCATATCAGATGTTCCAAAAAATTTAATAAAGCTTTGTTTTAGATGAATATCATAATTTTTTTCTTTACAGGCATAAATTGTTGTGATTAGAATAATAAATATGAAGAAAATGTAATATGATTTTTTCATCTTAATTTTCTTTTTTGAGGGTTATAAAATGATTGCACTACTCCGAACATTAAATTGATATTTTGGAGATAAAAATTATTGTCAATATAAAAATATTTGAATAACAATTCATTATTTTGAAATCTTTTATTTGAGTTGTTGCTTAGAAATAGATTTCTGTTGTAAGCTAAATCGGCAAATATCCATGATTTTCCAGTACGATATTTTATTCCGATGGAGCTAAAAATGCTTAAATTATATCTGTTTCTGATATTGCTGATTGGTATTCCCTGATCAGTAATGGTGGGTTTAGATTCATCGGTATAGATTCGTGTGGCATTTGCATTTGCAGAAACGAGATTTATGGGTTGTATCCCCAGCCTTACGTATGGTTTTAGTAGATTTGTTTTAAGATTTCCTAACTCATAAATTCCGGCAAGACCGAGACCGATATATATTAAATTATCGCTTATTTCTGTTTGGTTAAAGGGAAATGGCTTTTGGATAGCTGTATATCTATTTTGTTGTAGATTAATGGTTAAATTTAATTTAATCTGGTCGGAAATATATTTATTAAAAAAGAGAGAAAAGGAAAAGGAAGGAAGGATACGATATTTTGTTATATTATTGGAGGTATTAAAGGCCGTATAAATATCTGCAATATCTGGAAAAGTAATTGCTCCGCCTAATAGTGCTCCGATGCTATAAATAGGCTCAGTACGGTAGGAGTCATATAGTTTTCCAAATTCGATGGGATCGTATGTGAAAGGGATAAAAAGTGGGTCAAATTTCAATAATTTTTCCATATACTCATCGGCTAATCCTGCTTGATTATTAAATAAATAGCTAAGAATAAGTACTCTATATGCTTCTATGCGCTGTGTTTTATTCAAATTATTGATACATTTTGTTAGTAAATGGGGGATTTGTTCTAATAAACCGTTATCATAAGCATTTTGAGCCATTTTTAGTTTTTCAGCACAAGATTTACTGACACCAGAAATTTGATTTTCCTGAGCATCAATTTTTGCTACTGAGAGAAAAAATATACCGAGTATTATAAATAAGAATTTTAGTTGCATTTATTTTATTCTACTTCTTTAATCTAAGTTTTATTTATTTTATTTTCTCCAAAGGAATGTCATAGCCGATATATCTGTTCCATTCTTTTGGAGAGAAATTTCTGGATATTTTATCTTTTATTCCTTCTGCCATAGCCTTTGTGTTTAATGGCCATCTATGTATTTTTCCGTAAGAATAACCGGCATAAACATAATTCAGGTCGGCAGAAAAGGCCACACTCCAGATCCATTCTGAAGCATCTTTTAATACAATAGGTTGAATGTCATAATTCTGAGCATTCCAGATTATTACATTCCCATCGAAACCTGCCGTAGCTAGCATGGCATAGTTTTTAGAAAATTGCATATCGCTGATTCTTGCCCTGTGGGCATTTACCCGGTATAATAACTGAGATTGTTTTAAATCAAAGATATACAGACCTCCGTTTATATCGCCTAAAATTGCTTGATTTCTTGTTTTGTCAATTACTATTTTGGTAATTGTAGCCTTGAAATTAGCAATTAACTGTGGTTTATTCGATATTGCGAAATTTGTTTTGAAGGTTTTCCCGGAAACGGTGCTTAAAATTAAAGTATTTTCTATTTTTTCAAAGGCTGAGATATTTTCATTAAATTCTATGATTGGCTCTAAGTTTCGGGGATTTAGAGTCCTTAATTTAGTAGAATTGATCAGGTAAAATTTGTTTTCATTACTGAGCATTATAGAATTGCTGTATGTATCGAAACCGATAATAATATTTCCTTTTTTAAAATCGAATTTGTAGCGCTTGTAGTTGTTTTTTTTAGTTAAATCAATAATATACATAGTATAATTGTCGGTAACGGCGATTAATTTTTTAGCATCAGGAGTCATAATCATAGATTTCAAAATATTTTTTGTTTCAAAAATAATCTTGGGTTGTTTGTTTTTGAAAGCATCTACTTCGTTGATCATTCCATCGGAACCGGCAGAATAGAGCTTATTGTTTTCTTGATTAATTTTAATACTTCTCACGGCCTCACTATGATTTTTTTTGTCGAAGAATGAAAGGGGGCTTGTTTTGTAATAGGCACTATAAAGTGCATTGTAAATATCATTATTATTTTTTTTGCCTTCAAAATTAGTATTATAAATGAAAGCCTGATAGGCTAAAAGCTCTGCTAGAGATGTGTCTCTGTCTATTTGTTGAGATTTGATAGCCATAGATTGTGCAATGGAAATCATTCGGAGTTTAAGTGCTTTTTCTCGTTCTGTTTCAGCCACCGAACGTTGCTGTTTGGCTATCGTTGCACTACTATCTGCTAAAAATTTTTGTAATTCAGCCCTATGTGTTTCTTTTTCAGCGATTTGTCTTTGTTCGTTGGCTACCTTAAATAGGTTTAAAGCCTTTCGACGTTCGGTTTCGGCTTTTTGTTTTTCATGTTCGGCAATTTTACGTTGTTCTTCGGCTTCTTTAGTTTTCTGGCGTGCCAGTATCAGTGCACTTTTGGCTTTTTTCTCATTAGTTAAGGCGATTTTACTTTGTTTTTCGGCTTCTAATCTTTGTTTTTCGGTTTCTACTTGTGCCGTTACGGCATAAAGCATAAATCCAATGGATATGATAGAGGCTATGCCGAGTATTATGGCTGTGATGCGTGAACGTCTTAACGTTTTTTTCTGCTGTCTTAGTTTATTTTGTTCCGCAGCATTAAATTCTCTCTCGCTATTATCTAAGAAGACAGTTGCTCTTTCGTATGCCGGAGCATACCTACGTGCCCATTCTTCGTTGGGTTTTTGTTTGTCGCGCCAGTTCACCCCTATATGCAG
>CAYQXT010000324.1:0-4612 GCA_964421365.1 uncultured Bacteroidaceae bacterium | reverse complement strand
GGGGAAGAGAGTCTGCTGTATATAGGGTAACGGGTGTATTATCGGTTATTGGAGGATGGTTTATTACAGCAATGGTTGCTTTTACGGTGGCTATGATTTTTGCCTATTTAATTAATCTGGGCGGAATTATTAGCATTTCATTTATCGCAGCTTTGGCCATATTTCTCATTATTCGCACTCATTTTATCCACAAAGAACGTGAGGATAAAGAAAAAATTCAGGAAGCTGAATTCTCTAGCTATACAGTTAAACATGCCTCGTCTATCAGCTTATTAGACGAATATAATGGGAAGACAATTCGTATTTTAGGGCGCTCAATGGATTTGTTCTTTAGCACTTTTAAAGCACTGAAAGGAGAGGATTTGAAATCTTTAAGGAAGCAATACAAAATAATGCTTGAAATTGATAATGAGACCAAACAGTATAAAACACAAATGCATGATGTGATTGAACAATCTACCGACTCTGAAACAGAATATGTTCATTATTTTGTGCAGATAATTGATTACCTTAGAGAGATATCACATGCTTTAACTTTTATTGTAGAGCCGGTATTCCAACACATCGACAATAATCATCAGGGAATATCTAAGAAACAATATGACGAATTGCTTTTTTTGAACGAGGAATTGAGTACATACGTAAAAGCTATTTCTGAAGTCTTAAAAAACTATGATTTTAATAGATTAGACGAATTACGAAAAATACAGAACAATTTGTTGGAGAATATTGCTGCTTCGCGAAAACAACAGCTTAAAAGAATTAAGTCTAAGGATGATAAAGTTAAAAACAGTCTGTTGTTTATAGATATTTTGGCCGAACTAAAAAACTATGCTCTTTTTAGTATGAGCCTAGTGAAAATTGAAGCCGAATATTTTGGACGAATGGAAAAATAAGCGCTAAGAAAAATTTTAATAGTGCAACAAGATGCTCTTTTTGATGATTTTTACTATTTTTTTAGTATTTCTGTATTAAAACGAGCTTTGTGTTGCATTTTAAGCAACTTAAAGAGCCTGATATATTTTTCCGGGCAAAGTACGGATTAAGCCTTTAAATTCTAGATTGAGTAAAATAAAGGAAACTTTAGATACTGGCATTTGACATTGTCGCGCCAAAAAATCTACGGGTAGATCATTATTTTGTTGCAAAAATTTATATACTATTTTTTCTTCTGTCTCTAATTCTACAAAAAGTTCTTTTTGAATCCTTTGTTCTTTTTGCTTCGTTTGCCAATTCATGCTTTGCAGAAAATCATCGGCATTTTCTATCAAACTGGCCATATTTTTACGAATCAAAGCATTGCAACCGGCAGATTTGCTATCGTTTGCTCGGCCGGGAAAAGCATATACCTCTCGATTATAATTAAAAGCTAAATCGGCTGTAATCAAAGAGCCCCCTTTTTTGCCGGATTCTACCACTACGGTAGCATCTGCCAAACCGGCAATAATTCGGTTTCTTCGGGCAAAATTTACGGGTGTAATTTTACTTCCAAAAGTAAATTCCGTCAGCAGTGCACCATTTTTAATGATTTGTGCTGCTAATTGCTTATTAGCAGCTGGATAAAGCGTATTTAATCCATGCCCCAATACAGAAAGTGTAGGCATATTATTTGTTAATGCTTCGCGGTGGGCGCAGGTATCTATTCCGGCTGCTCCGCCACTAACAATAACAATATTTTTGCCGCTCTCTTTCAGTTTATGTATAAAATCCTTGCAAAGATTTATACCGTAATTAGATGCCGCACGTGTACCAACTATCGCCACAAAACGGAAAGTCTCCCAATTTAACCGGCCTACAGAATACAAAACAGCCGGAGCATCATTAATATTGGCTAATTTATAAGGATATTCTGCTTGTGAGATACTTACTGTACTGATATTTTTACGTTGACAAATATCCAGAATCTCATTTGCTTGTGCCAAGGCTTCTTTTTTATTCCATTTGGCTATTATTTTAGCCGAAAAGTTCGCTTTTGTTTTTAGCTCGGTCTCTGAAGCTTCGAAAGCATCCTGAGCAGAACCAAAGATTTCGATAAGCTTTTTTATCCCAATATTTCCTAAGGATTTAAGGTTTTGCAAAGCTATAGTATATGAAATTTCGGTATTGGGCATTTTTTTTAGCTATTTGAGCAACAAAAATATAAATTTGTACGGAAATTTTATCTTTATACTGTATTTTTTTATCTTAGTGAAAATTTAGTGTTAATTCGTAAACAAATAATAAGCAATGAAAAAAATTATTATACTAATATTTTTTTTCCCGTTCTTAACTCAGGCGCAATTATTTACCGGTGGTTTGCATTTGGGTTTAGTTGGTGCCCAGATAGATGGCGACCAAATGTGGGGTTATCATCATCTGGGAATAATGGCCGGAGGTTTTGTTGATGTGAATTTTAAGCTAAACAGATACTTGGAATTAGGCCTACAATATGCCGGCAAGGGAGCCACCCAATCCTTAAAATATGTTGGCAATGGATATTCGCGAACTAAAGTAAGCCTGCATTATATTGATGTTCCGTTAATTTTGGGCTATATTTTAAATCAAAAGTATGATTTGCAATTTGGCGTGCTGAATAGCTACCTGTTTAAGACCCGAGTAATTGATGCATCGGGTAATATTACGACTAATGATTTATCTCATTATAAATTATACGATGCAGAAGCCATTGTCGGAATGTATTATATCTGGCGTGAGAATTTCAGAGTGGGCTTGCATCTGTCTTATTCCATAGGTTTTATTAGTCGGAACCCTAACCAACGCAATAATTTTTTAATACTAAGTGTGAAATATTATCTTGGAAAATAAAATAACAAAACTCATTCCGTTATTTTGATAGCGCTTGAGTAGGAGAGAAAAATGAATGAAAAAATGAAATTGCTTCTATCTCTTGTTCAGAAATTATATCTTAAGATATATTATTTGTCTGAAAAAGAGTTTAGTGTAGACGAAATCCTAAGAAAAGAAGTAAATGAGTTAGTCGAGAAGCTTATTCAAAATTATAAGCTTTTAAAATCAGATTTAGAAAATATTAAATCAGTAGAATGGATTTATTACAAAGATATTGAGGTATTCTGGATGGATGCAGAAAGGCGGAAAAATATTCACCACTCATGGTTAATCCTTTCGGAATATGTGCCAACGATGTACAAAGAACTGAAAAAAATTACTGATTAAAGTTTTTTTAGTTGGAAATTTATTTATTGTGGACAAGTATATAACGAATTATAACTATCTATTTTACAATATATTATTAATTTTCACTAAAAATATTCACCAACTATCCGTACTAAGCTCTTAGCTTCGATGGGTTTGGGCAGATAACGATCAAAACCTTGTTCTTTTGCCTCAATTTCACTTCTGTCGGTGGCATAAGCTGTTTGTGCAATAATAGGCAGTTCTGGCCGTAAAGACTTTATAATCTTTGTCGCTTCGTAGCCATCCATAGTGGGCATCCGAATGTCCATCAAAACGAGTTTTATATCTGAGTCAGATTTTATTAAATTAACTGCTTCTAGCCCGTTTTTTGCCGATAGGATATTCAACTCACTAAAATTATCTTTCAACAAGGCTTCATAATATAGATAGTTTAGCTCCATGTCCTCCACTATCAAAATACTGTTTGTTTTTACATTGGAGGAGTGCTTATTCATTTCAGTTGTCCTTTCATATTTTAGATTTGGTAAACTTATAAAAAAAGTACTTCCTTTCCCTATTTCGGACTCAAATCTTATTTTACCCCCTAGAATAGTAACATATTCCCTGATAATAGATAATCCTAAACCCAGACCTCCATAATTACGCGATAGCCCACTGTCTAACTGTGTAAAGCGTTTGAAAATATCTTTGTGCTTTTCTTTTGGAATTCCTAAACCGCTATCTTTTACATAAATTTCTATAAAATTGTTTATCTTCTCATAGCCTAATTCGATACTCCCCTCTATGGTAAATTTCAGGGCATTGTCTAACAAATAGCTCAATATTTTTGTTAATTTAAACTTATCTGTTTTTATGAAAGCTTCTTCGTCTCTAGGGTTTCTTCTCAAATATAACTGTAATTGTTTATTTTGTGCTTTACTATTATAATCAGCAAACAGGTTGATAAATAAGGTGTTTAGATTGAAGTCTTCGGCAATTAATTCGGCTTGTTTGGTTTCTATTTGCGAAATTTCTAAAATTTCATTAATAATTTGTAAAAGATTCTCGCTACTGCTTTTTATGATTTTGGCATACTCTATTCGTTGCTTATTGTTTAAATTAGCCTTGCTTATCATATCCGAAAAGCCCATAATGGCATTCATCGGAGTACGAACTTCATGCGATAGATTATTCAAAAATTCATCTTTAAGCTGATTACTTCTTTCAGCTTCTTCTTTGGACGATTGAAGTTCTTTTTCTATTTTTTCTAAATAGCCTTGTAGTTCAAAAAGACTGATAAGAATATATTTTTGAGTATCAATTTTAATAATTCTTGCATTGCAATGCAGCTTTTCGGGCGCTTTGTCTACGCTGAGAAATTGCGTAAGTCTTGAAAATGATTCAATTTCCCCATTGAATAATTTCTGAAAATTTGTGAGGCTTTCGGAATCCTTAGTTTCAATTAATTCGCTTATGG
>CAYQXT010000323.1:0-4648 GCA_964421365.1 uncultured Bacteroidaceae bacterium | reverse complement strand
ATGGCCTGAGTATATTTATTACCTGTAATTGCCGATGCATCATCCACATTGCAAACATACATTACCGGCTTCACAGTTAGTAAAAACATGTCGTACAAGTACTTCTTGTCATCGTCCGAAATTTCGAAATCGCGGGCATTTTGAAAATTCTCCAGATGATCTTTCAGTTTTTCTATAATTTCAATACCTTGTTTAGCCTCCTTATCGCCCGATTTGGCTATTTTTTGCAAACGAATAATTTTTTTTTCTACTGATTCTAAATCTTTTATCTGTAATTCAAAATCAATTATTTCCATATCGCGTACAGGGTCAACCGAGCCTTCTATATGCGGAAGTTCTTCATCGTCAAAGCAACGTAGCACGTGGATTATTGCATCGGCATTGCGCAGATCACCCAAAAACTTATTTCCTACACCTTCGCCCTTACTGGCACCCTTTGTTAAACCAGGTAAATCAACAATATCAACGGTAGCAGGTACAATTTTTTCGGTAGCTTGATATTTTCCCAGTTCATATAAGCGAGGATCTGGAACATCCACCTTACCAATATTCGATTTGGATGCACTAAAGGCATAATTAGAAGTATGCGCTTTGGTTTCGCTAAAACAATTAAATATAGTAGTTTTTCCGACATTTGTCAATCCAACAATTCCACAATGTAAAGCCATAAACAGTAAAATTTCTTATTAAAATGCAAAAGTAATTTTTTTAATTTAATATGATAAATTTTTGGCAATAAAAAAAGCCTGTTTTCACAGGCTTAATATTGATAAATGGAATATGAAACGAAATAATTTATATTTTTGAAATAATTATTTTATAAATAAATTGTGAATTGGCGCTAAAAATCATGGTGTATTTGAGATTTTGATCCGTATCCTTAACTACTACATTAATATTATCATTATCAGGTGTTTCATAGGTAATAGTGAATTTCCCCGGATAAGGATTTGAAATTTGTAATTCTACCAATTTAGACAAAGGTGTTTTATAACTTATTCCTAAAGGAAGTTTAACGTTGTTAGTAGTGCTATCAAACTGAAGCATAGACGCTATATCCCCAGAATATACGACCTCAACATCAATAGTATTTTTTTTAGGAGAAATAGCTAAACTACTATAACTAAAGACAAAAACGGCAATTAGGGTAAACAAAATATTTTTCATGTCAGCAAAGTTTTACTTTTTCTAAAGTAAATACAATCTAAATGCCAATCAACATAATATACTAGTTACAAACAAGATATAGAAATATTTTTACATTTCATTAATAAAAAAAGTGTACGAAATAGGACAAGGTTTGTTCAGTTCTGTAATAAAGCCTTGAAATAAAAGCTTAAATTTCATTTCACAATTTCAAGATTAACATCCAAAACTTCTTTTAACTCCAGTCCTTTCTCAATCATTAATTCAAAATCACCAGAACAATACCATTTAATGATAAAATTTGGACACGAATCTTTGAGTAACATAATTAATTTAACGATTATCTGAGAAGTCGCCGAATTATAATATAACCAGCGAAAGGACAACTCAGTTTTTGCTTGTGAATTTTCTATATATTTTTGCAAATAATGTATTAAGGGTTGATAAAAATCATCCACATTTTCGGGATATGACCTTCCTGCAATATAAAATGTACCCTTACTCGCTTCAAATTTGACTTCTGGAGTGGTAGGACTTTCCTTAATAATCAAGCTATTCATGATCAAACTGTTTTAACTTTTATTGAAAAGTATATCTCGTTATCTTCCGTCTCAACAAAATCATAGGTAAACGTATTATTTGAAAAACGGGCAATTTCGTATAATCCCAAACCGCCAGCTCCTTCAGTCAAAAGATACGAATTTTTTAATTTATGCCTATATTCTTTTTCTAATTCCGCTTTAGTATGTAATTTTATTTTTTTCAATCTTTTGCGAAGTGTATCATATTCTTCGTTTTTAACAAAATTATTACACTCAATAAATATATCTTCATTTTTAGTATAGAGAGTAAAAATTCCTTCTTTATAGCCATTAATCCTTTTCCCGTGTTTTGAAATATTTTGCATCAGTTCTATTATGGTAACAATGTTTTTCACCTTATCTGAGTCCAAATATCCTTCCCTAAGGAAATTATTTTCCAGCATTCCGATTAGTCGTTCATTGGTTGAATCTGAAAAATCACCTTTATACAGAATTAAAATATCGGCTTCGACTAATTGCTCATATACCCTCTCAATCTGATTAATATCGACTTCATGCTCTATTAAAGGTAGGCCTGTAGGTAATTCCATACTTAAAAAAAGTAAAGAATAGCCTTTTCTGACGTGAACAATTTTATATAAAAGAGGCAAACCCGTTTTCCGCACCATTTCTATTAGTCCAATTCCTGCTCCACCCTTTTCAGAGAGGTCTCCTTTCATCAAAATTTCATTGCGAAGCTCACGTAATTTACTTCTGTCTAAGGAATTTATATAATCTATTTTGGCTTTCAAATAATCGGTATCTTTTTGAAGAATTATATTGGCGGAAGAGAAAATAATTCTATCAGCAAGGATTTTAATCTGAAAAAAATCTCTGTTGTATTTTAATTCAGAAATAGGAGCTTTCTCAATTAAACCATGTTTAATTACGTTTTGAAAACTTTCAATTAGCAGAAATGAGGCTTTTTTAGATATTTCTTTTCTTAATTTTTTGTTTTTAGAAAGATAATCTTCACTTAATTCAACAAGCATTCGGGTTATTCTGTTGGTAAAAACCCCGAAATAAGCCAAAGAAATTCGTTCATGTTTAAATTCTTTATATAAGCTATACATTAAATTTTTTGTGTAAAATTAAAAAAAATTATTCTCTACCCAAATTTCTCAGCTATGACAGGGTCTCTAAAACCCAGAAAAATGGGTAGAAAACGATTTCATTATCCATCGCTAAATATTTTTATCAAAGATATAAAAAAAATTATATAGCTTTGACAAAAATTAGAAAAAGCAAAATGCAAACGGTAAAACCCTATAAAAATAAAACAAACGACAAGAAAGAGCAAGTGGCTGAGATGTTCAATAATATTTCCGGCAAATATGACTTTTTAAACCATTTTCTTTCCTTAAATATAGATAAAATATGGCGAAAAAAAGCTCTAAAGGAATTAGCAAAATATAAGCCAGAAAACATACTCGACATTGCTACCGGAACAGGCGACTTAGCTATTAACGCTCTAAAAATAATGCCTAAAGCAGAAATCACAGGTGTGGATATTTCCGAAGGAATGCTGGAAGTTGGTCGTAAAAAACTCAAAGCACTTTCTATTACTCAAATAAAATTAGAAAAAGGGGATGCAGAGAATCTACAATTTGAAGACAAAAGTTTTGACGGCGCAATGGTAGCCTTTGGAGTGCGTAATTTTGAGAATCTAAATGCCGGACTAAAAGATATTTTCCGAATACTAAAACCAGGAAAAGCACTTATTGTTCTGGAGTTTTCACAACCTGAAAAATTCCCCGTAAAACAGGTGTACTCTTTCTATTCGGCTTATATTTTACCTTTTTTAGGCCGATTATTTTCTAAAGATAATTCTGCTTATAAATATTTGCCCGAATCAGTTCAGGCTTTCCCTTATGGCGAAAAATTTATGAGCGAAATGACAAAAGCCGGATTTCTATCGAAAGAAATCAGAGTATTGAGTTTCGGGATTGCGAGTATTTATATTGGTGAGAAAAATTAACAAATACCTTATAAAATAGATAAAATATAATTTTGTTTTTTCTGTTTTATAAGATGTAAAAATCTATTGTTAATGCGCAATCTAATCTTAATCATTTTATTTTCTTTCTCGCTAATCGTTTCGTCTAAAGCTCAGCATAAAATTATAAAAAATTTATCTCTTTATGATTATCAGGTTATACATTTTGGTTTTACAGTGGGTAGTAGCACTGGAAGTTTTCTAATAAATTATGCCGATAATTTTTACAGCCTCAACGAAGTTTACGGTATTGAACTTAAAAGGCATCCCGGAATAATTATGGGGCCGCTAATGACGATAAGTTTACTTGACCAAATAGACTTCCGTACCGAGATAATTCTTAATTTTATTCAGCGGGATTTAATCTATACCTTGGCAAAAAATCCGCTTTCGCCAACAATAGAACTGTATAAACATACTATGCGAATAGAATCCAGTTTTATTGAATTTCCGCAATATTTCAAATTCAAGTCGGAACGGATTAACAACTATAGAGTCTATTTACTAACCGGAGTAAATCCAAAAATAGATTTAGCCGCTCAACGAAAAATTAAGCAAGAAGAAATGCCTAAAATCCGATTAAACCGAGTTGATATAGCCGGAGAATTGGGAATTGGAGCTGATTTTTATCTCAACTATTTTAAATTTAGCACTGAATTAAAATTCTCCCAAGGTTTTTTAGATATTCTAAATCACGACCAAACAGAATATACTAAAGCTATCAAAAAGCTGAATTCTCAGATAGTCTATTTTTCAATTCATCTTGGTGGCTGATAAGCAATGGTGAATTATTAATTGTAAATTGTTAATGCTGTTTGTGACTAAAGAATAGTTTGTTCTAAAAATATAAGAGTTTGATATAAAAACCAGTCGGACGGATAGATTTATTAAAACTGTAAAAATAAACAGTTCACTTACAATTGAT
>CAYQXT010000322.1:0-4674 GCA_964421365.1 uncultured Bacteroidaceae bacterium | reverse complement strand
GGAGATGAAATCAACTCCTTGCGGATTGAGTTTGGGAATAGGCGTTGTAAATACACCATTATAGTTAGTATTCAGATAACCCACACAATTGGGGCCAATTAGCGAGCCTCCTACTTCGTTGATGTTATCAACTATCTGTTTTTCTAATTTTGCCCCTTCTGCATTTTCTTCGCTGAAACCGGCTGAAAGAATGATAAAACCACGAGTTCCTTTTTCCTTAGTCAGAACAGCTATGGTTTGGGGTACATATTTGGCAGCAATAGCAATAATAGCTAAATCAACTTGCGGTAGTTCGCTGGCATTTTTATAGGCTTTTATACCCTGAATTATTTCTTGTTTTAGATTAATGACGTTTAAATCACCTTTAAAATCACAATCTAAAAGGTTTTTTAACACTTTCCCGCCGGGCGAGGCCAAATTATCTGAACCACCGACAACTACTATGCTTTTCGGATTTATTAATTGTTCGCTTATCATTTGTAACTGTTTTTTTATTTTAACTGAACAAATGTAAGTAAAATTTGTGTTTTTATTACATTTTTTTTATTAAACACAAATTCTAAAAACTAAATCCACAAGCAATTCCAGCCCAAGGTTTAAATTCATATGTTTTATCCGGTTCTAAAAAATATTTGCTGTAAATAAGCCAGGGAGTGAATCCCAATCGAAAGACAAAGCGTCCTTCGGGCTTTTGATAACGATAGCCAATTCGGGCAGTAAAACGCTGTGATATATAGCTTGCAAAAGTATAACCGGCACCAATTTCGAGATGATTTTTACCGAAAGAGATAATTTCGTTCAAACTCACCGGAGATACAATGTCCCAACCGATATAATTTATTCCTGCATCTAAAGCAGTCTTGTACCGCGGTGTATTGAAAAAAATAAGCTCGTAATTCAAGGAGTAGAATACTCCTGTTCCTCCGGCTTCTAATAAAATAGACTGAGAATGAGAAAATCTTGCTGGTAGATTCTTATCCTGAGCTTTACAAGTACCGTATAGAAAGACACAAAAAAGGATAGAATGCGTAAGTAGTTTCATAAGAATAATTTTAGTTTCCTACAAAATACAAAAAAAAATTGAAATGAGAATAAATAAACACAAAAACCAGTCTGAGGGGGTTTTATATATACCTGTAAATAAGTTTTATTTTTAATTTACCCATCAGACCGGTTTTATACCTGGGTCAATTTCATTAAGTAAAGCTCGGCCAAAACGTTTCCAACGTTCCGACAGATACATTTTCACATCGGATGCCCCCGAGGCCTCAACTTTGGCTTTTTTTACCGGTAGTTTGAAACAATTTACGCTACTTGCTCCTCTGGTATCTACAATAATACAACTGGTACTTCCGGCTAAGTAAACATCAGATGCACTACTCGCATGCGCCGACTGCTTCTATGCTTTTTACTTCTTTGTAATTTACGTAAACAATTATTTTATCATATTTTTTTAATTTAGCTCTTGTATAAATTTTTAGATTGAAATTCTGGGCTTCTCGCGCTTGACGTACAATTTTATTTGTTTCTTGTGCAAAAAGTACCGAAAAAAACACAGAATACCGAGTACAATTAATGTTAGTTTTCGTAAAGATTTCATAATGTTTGAATTTTAATCTTCTTATGTTTAATGGCGATGAAAATCATAGCGCACTGCACGATTTTCTTTTTTTTCTTACTACAAAACTGCTATCAAAGTACTCAAAAATATTGGATACGGAATACGGGATACGGAATTTGGGAATGCCAAATTTTGACTCCCGAGTCCCAACTCCCGACTTCCAATTAACAATTAACAATTATTTCAATATCTTAATTTTATCATCTAAAGTCAAGCCTTCTAGTACCTGAATTTTAATTCCATCCGAAAGACCCGTTTTTATCAGGCGTTCTTCAAATTTAGAAGGAGCAGTCTGAATTTCCACATAGGAAGTATCGCCGTGAAATTCGATTACAGATTCTTCGATAGTCAGCACACTGTCGCGGCGTTCCAGCACAATATCTGCATTGGCACTATATCCGGCACGTATAAACACACCCGATTTTTGTTCTACAGAAGCGCGAATTTCAAACTGAATGGCACCATTAACTTCGGTACCTTTGGGTGAAATATACTCCAGTCTGGATTTGAATTTTTCGTTTTCAATAGCTCCAATGGTTAACTCAAGAGGCATCCCACTTTTGAGTTTGCCAACCTCAGTTTCATCCACTTTACCTTTGAAAACCATTTCGCCCATATTAGCTATAACGGCAATGGTTGTACCGGCGTTAAAAGTATTACTTTCTATCACCGAATTTCCAACTTCCACCGGAACATCCAGCACCATACCCTGAATAGTACTTTTTATCAGAGTATTAGAAGCAGAACCACTTTTTTTGGCGGCACCTTCTTGTATAATTTCCAACCCATTTGTGGCGGCATTAACTTCCGCTTTAGCATTATTATAGCTAAGTTTAGATTTCAGAAAATCTGCTTCGGCCACTACACCTTTATCAAATAGCTCTTTTTGCCTTTTATAAACGGTTTCGGCATCCTGCAAAGCAATTTTAGATTTTTCAAGACGCGATTCTGCATTAGAAAGACTAATCATATTGGGAATAATCTTAACTTTGGCAATTAAATCACCTTTTTTTATTTTACTACCGGCTTCTACATATATTTTTTGAATAATACCGGAAACCTGTGGCTTAATTTCAATTTCGTTTCTCGGCACGATACTTCCGGTAGCCACTGTTTTTTTGATAATATTATCAATTTTAGCCTGAGCCGTTTTAAATACTACGGGTTTAGCTTGTGATTTTTTATATAAAAAGCCTAATGTGCCAATAAAAATGGCAGCGATAACCAGCAAAATTATAATTCGAAGAACTTTTTTCATTGTATTTATTTTTTATTTTAGTTTTTTATCAATCGGACGTTTCCATGTCTAAAAAACAATGGAAAGTCGTACGGACATTTGAAGTGCTTTCATTATTAAGTTCGGTCTAAAAACCGGTCGAACGGATAGATTTATTAAAACTGTAAAAATAGACAGCTCACTTACAATTGATTAATGAAGCCATCCGACCGATTTCGATGCAAATTCACCTTTTTATACTGGACTCATTATTCATTTTTCATTCTACATTATTCCGCTCTAATGGCGTCAATTGGTTTTATACTAACTGCCCTTTTAGCAGGTAACAATCCGGCCAAAGCTCCTGAAACGACCAATACTATTAACGATATTATGGCAACTTGAAAGCTAACTTCCGGATCTTTGAAAAAATTATTATCCCCACCGGAATTAACCAGTATATGGTTAATCAAACTCAATAAACCCACTCCGGCACTTAGTCCGAGATAACCGGCAAAAGTAGTCAAGAATACACTTTCGAGAATAATTTGCCGGATAATTATACGCGGTGTAGCTCCTATTGCTCTTTGTATTCCGATTTCTCTGGTTCGTTCTTTCACTATTATCAGCATAATATTACTAATACTAATAACGCCGGCCAAAAGGGTACCAATCCCCACAATCCACACTAATACATTAATACCGGTAAATAAGCCATGCATTTTTTTAAATTCTTTGGAAAGATTAAAACCACCGATAGCCCGTTCATCATTTGGAGAAATTGAATGACGCTCCTGAAAAATACGCTTCGCTTTATCTACCACTTCCTGCACGGGTATGCTATTATCTGCGGATAGTGAAAGATAGTGAATATTATTTCCCATATTATAAGCCTGCTGCATGGTTGTCAGAGGTAGAAAAACACTTTCTTCTGTACGGCCGCCAATATTTATTTTTTTATTTTCGGGTTTAAAAACCCCGGCGACTTGCCAATAAACACCCTGTATATAAATATACTTTCCTACGGGATTTTCTTTTTCGAAAAGGACTTCTTGCACCCGATTTCCTATAAATGCAACTTTGCGCTTTTGCAAAATATCAATTTCGTTTAAAAAACGGCCTTCAGTAATTTTTATAGGATTAATATTCCGGATATCAGGATAATTACCCGATACACTAAAATTTTCAGTTTTTATGCCATAAGTGACTCTTCCACCACCTTTTAATGCGCTACCCTGAATGCGTGGAGCAATGTATTTCAGCTCAGGAATATTTCTTTTTATAGCTTCTACATCTCCTGTGGTAAAATTCCATGAACGGTTTCGGTTATAGCCTTTATAGGGAATACTCGTATTTTCTGGCCACATAAAAGCCGAATTGGTAGCAAAATTTTGAAAGCCATCGAATACTGCATTTTTTAGTCCATTGCCAGCACCAATCATCATCATTAGCATAAAAATCCCCCAAAAAACACCAAAAACGGTGAGAGCTGTACGCAACTTATTTTTTTTGAGTGCACTAAATATTTCCTGCCATTTATCGTAATCAAATATTGCCATCTTTATTAATTGTTAATGATGTATTATTAATAGTAATGATTAATGGAGAATAGGCATTATACTTATTCATTACATTTTACATTAGTAAGCTACTCTTCTTTAAGCGCTTCAATAGGTTTAATTCTGGCCGCCTTGAGTGCCGGAAAAAATCCTGCTAAAGTTCCAGAAATAGTCAATAGCAGCGTAGCACTAATGGCAATACCTATATTTACCTGCGGGTTTCTGAAAAAATCAGATGCCTCCATATTCTGAGAGATTAATTCTAATAAGCCTACGCC
>CAYQXT010000321.1:0-4677 GCA_964421365.1 uncultured Bacteroidaceae bacterium | reverse complement strand
AATAGGCGTGATTTTATCTATTTCTTGAATTTTAATAACCGATTTTACGGCAATAGCAAAATATTGATTTTCAATTTCAAACAATAGAAAGGATAGTTTTTTTATAGCCATAGTATTTAATTTTTTAAATTTCTAAATTCACTTTCATTCTTGATTTAATAAAACTCAATAGTCTCTCAGCATCAAGAAACAGGGCTATTTCTCCATTCCCGAGCGAAGTAACTCCGCTTAAAAAGCTTAGTCTCTGATAATATTTACCCAATGATTTTATTACAAACTGTTTAAATCCTATTATATTATCAACGATAAGGGCATTTTTTTGTCCGTGTTCGTTTAAAATGAGTAAATAATATGCATTTCGTTTTTTTTGCTTTACTTGTAAAAATTGTGCCATATTGTATATCGGGATTTCTTCATTTTTGAATAGAATTACATTTTTGTAAATTTTAGTTAGTTCTTCTTTTTTTATGGAGGCAAAATAAAAGACTTGTTGCGAGGGGAGTACCATTTTATAGCTTCCTGTGGTGAAGATTAGTCCATCCTGAATAGCCATCGAAAGGGGGAGTTTTATAATGAAGTTTGTTCCGGTATTTTCTTTTGTTTCTACCTCAATATTTCCTCTGAGTTTTTCGATATTTTTCTGAACGACGTCCATCCCAACGCCACGTCCTGAGATTTTGGTAATATTCTCGGCAGTGGTAAATCCAGGACGGAAAATAAGTTGAATTAGGTCTTGGTCGGTCAGTTTGTTGTCTGGGGAGATTAAGGATTTTTCAATGGCGCGTTTTTTTATTTTGGGTAGATTAATTCCATTTCCATCATCGCTTATACAGATAGTCAGTTCTTTGTTACTTTGTTCTAATTTTAGACTTATTTTACCTTCGGGACTTTTTTCTTTTTTTATGCGTTCTTTGGGGCTTTCTATTCCATGATCTACGGCATTTCTTAAGAGGTGGATGATCGGGTCTATTATGTTGTCTAATAATGTTTTATCTAATTTTATGTTTGCGTCATTAATCTCAAATTTAATTTGTTTTCCGGTGTTTATACTCAGGTCAAAAATTAGTCGTTTTAGGCGAGCAATAATGGCCTTAAAGGGGACAAGCGAAATATCATAAACGGTTTCACGTAAACGTCGACTTAAATCGTCAATTTCTTTTGCCGATGATTTTAATTGCGGTAAATTTATCTGCTCGGCCAGACTATTTAAGTAGGTTTGGTGGATGATTATTTCACTCATAATATTAAAAAGAGTATCAATTTGCGAAGAATCAACATTTAAAGTGGTGATTTTACTTTCTTGCTTAAAACGATCTATTTTTTCTTCGAGTGCTATTTTTTTGTGGGCATTTTGTAATATATCTTCAATTTTGTTTATGCTTAAAAAAGATTGATTTTTGTAGGCTGCTTTTATTTTTTCTTCAAAGAGGGTGAAATCGAAATTTTCAGGCGGAAGCATACTTTCGATGTTAATCTTGTGTTCTTTACTTACAAAGAGGAAAACATCTCTGAAAACGGTTTTTTGTTCGGCAGAATAGACAAATGCCTGCCATTGGTAATAGCAATTTTCGATAGCAAAATGGGATAGTTTCGGTAGATTTTGATGGCTCAGAACAAGAGTATCGCCATATTCATGTAATTCTTCTAATAAAAATAGTGGGTTGGTTCCATCCTTAAGAATATCTATTTGGGGGGTAAAATTAATAATATATAATTTTTTCTCTTCAGAAATTTGCTGAGAGTGTTCTGTTTCGGTAAATAAGGCTTTTTTTTGAGTAAGATAACTTATTTTTTTTTGAATCTGGTCTATCTGATTCTGAATTTCTGTATTTTCTTTTTTTTCTAAAAGAATACGGAAAATATCGCAGGTTTGTAGTCCGATTTGAATAATTTCGTCACTGAGTAGGCTATTTTTTTTTCTTAAATCTGAAAAAAGATTTTCAAAATGATGACTTAGGGCGGATATATTCTGAAAGTCAAAAATGGCGGCACTTCCTTTTAATGAGTGTACGATACGAAAAATACTGTCAATTATTTCGTTGTGTTTTTCGGTTTCTTTGGCACTCAATAAATTTTCTTCTAATTGATTGATATTTTCAACCGCTTCATGGTAGAATATGTCCTCCAAATTTTTCATGGCTTAATGAATTACCCGTTTAACGATAGAAATAATTTTAGATGGCATAAAAGGCTTTATTATCCAGCCTGTTGCACCGGCTTCTTTGGCTCTGTTTTTTTCTTCTTGTTGTGTTTCGGTAGTTAGTATCAGTATAGGGATGTATTGGTAGGCTTCTCGTTGGCGAATAGACGAAATAAAACCGATACCGTCTAATTCGGGCATATGTAAATCTGTCATTATCAGGTCAAAATTATTTTCATCAGCTTTCATTATACCTTCTAGCCCGTTAATGGCTAGGGTGATGCTGTAGCCTTCTTTTTCGAGTAGTGCTTTTAATATTTCGCGTATGCTTTCAGAATCGTCAATAATTAAAATTTTCTTTTCCATGAAATTTTATATTTTGGAATGATAAAGTTAGAAAATTAAATTTAAAAAAAAAGGATTCTGAAACGTTTTTTAGTTCCTTAACTTTTTTTTATTGATTTTGGCGAATCCTATTGATACTATCTACTTAAATACCAATAATTTTAGCTATAAAAAAATATTGATATACATTGTTGACTGATAAAACTTTTGGAATAAAAATCAAGCGAGCTTTGAAAAATCGCCCCTTGCTTGATTTTTTTTAAGTTTTATTGGACAATAATGTTCGAAAATATTGTTTTACCTTGCTGAAAATTAAGCGTTTATGTAATTAATCGACTTTGAATTAGTCCTTTTGTTTGTGAAAATAGCTGTGGAGAGTTCTTGTTTCAGAAAATGGTTTTTGGAAGATAGGGAGGAGTGAGGAGGGAAACAAAACCAAACAGGAGATTTGGGATGAATGAGTCCGGTTTTTTATGTGTTACAAGACACTATCGACAGATATTCCAATAATTATCAGTATTAAAAAGAGATTAATAAAAATAAGAGTTCTGTCTAAAAACCGGTCGGACGGATAGATTTATTAAAACTGTAAAAATGAATAACTCATTTATAATTGATTAATAAAGCCGTCCGACCGATTTAGATACAAATTTACCTTTTTATACTGGACTCTATAATCTTCAAGGATTTGTGATAAATATGCTGGACTATTGACTCAATATTTTATGTTTTCAAATTAATATTATTTACTAATGTGATGTAAATTAGCTGGTTATGAATAGTTAGACAACTGTTATAAGTTGAGAAATCGTATTAATCTCTGGTATAAATGCCGGAGCTAATCATGCAGAAATGAAAATAGAAAGCCATTTGGAAATATTTATATATTATCTTGATTTTCATAAATATAAATTTAAATTTATGTTTTTAATGTATTTTATAACTCCATATAACTATTTAGCACAATTTATATCACAACATAATATCTACGACATTTTGGATGCTTACTAATAAACCTTTGTCAGTACTTAATCTTTATTCTCTGCATTTTTGTCATTTAAACCAAATAGTGACGATAATTGTAAAATTGTTGATTATCAGTATATTTTGATTATACTGATAAAATGTAATCGACTTGGCAAATTTTTTGGTGATTTTGCACGAACAGTAGAAAAAAATTAGAGTATGGCAAAATCGAAGAATATAAAACCGAAGGAAAAAGAGGCTAAAGTTACTGCCGAATCTATGGATAAGCAGCAACATGAGCAAGTAAAAGAGGGTAAAGAAACGCTTGCAAAGGAAGAAACGCAAGAAGAAAAAAAGATA
Organism: uncultured Bacteroidaceae bacterium; assembly: GCA_964421365.1. Lineage (GTDB taxonomy): Bacteria > Bacteroidota > Bacteroidia > Bacteroidales > DYOH01 > CAYQXT01. The sequence continues at coordinate 866 of CAYQXT010000321.1, read as the reverse complement.
AAGGAAGAGGAAAAAGCTGACAATTCGGCAGAGCAGGTAGAAAAGGAGGCTGAAAAGCTTGTTGAAATAATAGAAGAGCCCAAAGACGAAAAAGCCGAACTACAAAAAAAATACGATGAATTGAATGATAAGTATTTACGTCTTACTGCCGAATTTGACAATTACCGTAAGCGTACGCTAAAAGAAAAAATGGGGTTGATGAAATCGGCCGGTGAAGGCATTTTACTTAATATATTGCCAGTAGTGGATAATTTCGAGCGGGCTTTAAAATCTATTGAAGAAGCCAAAGAGATAGGGGCTGTAAAAGATGGTATTAAACTTATATATAGTTCATTTGCGGATTTTTTAAAGCAAAATGGCGTAAAAGAAATCAGTGCTTTAGAGCAGAATTTTAATACCGATGAGCATGAAGCTTTGACAAAAATTCCGGCACCGAACAAAAAACTAAAAGGCAAGATTGTTGATGTCATTGAAAAAGGGTATAAATTAAACGATAAAGTCATTCGCTATTCAAAAGTAGTGGTAGGAGAGTAAATTCAAGCCGGGAATAAAATGGAGAAAAGAGATTATTACGAAATATTAGGGGTTTCTAAAGGAGCTAGCAAAGAAGAGTTAAAAAAGGCTTACCGTAAATTAGCTATCAAGTATCACCCCGACAAAAACCCCGGCGATGATGAAGCTGAGGAGAAATTTAAGGAAGCTGCCGGAGCTTACGATGTATTGAGCAACGAAGAAAAACGAGCTCGTTATGATCGTTATGGTCATGCCGGCGTAGGTGGTGCTTCGGACTTTAGTGGCGGCGGAATGAATATGGAAGATATTTTTTCGCATTTTCACGATATTTTCGGTTTTGTCGGTGGTTCACG